>CAYJJP010000184.1:0-4919 GCA_964370525.1 uncultured Desulfovibrionaceae bacterium
TTATAAATTCCATTCTATCTTGCTTTAAATAGTTTGCTGCGCATATGGCGTGTCCAAAGTCAAGGCATAAACCACATTCAGCTTCATGCATAACGAATGCAATTTCTTCCATAGTGGCCCCTCTGCAAAGTTTTGCATTTACTTTATTAGGAAGAGCTATGCATGGTTTATTCTCTACAATGGCTCTTTTTTCATTTAATGCTATTAATTGTCGAGCGCTTTCGTTAATATTTCCATCAATGCCTAAATGAAAAATTATTGTATCTACATTTAGTTCATCGGCAAATATTTTTGTTTCCATATATATTTTTTTATTTTCTGAAGCATGTTCTTTTTTGGCTAAATTAAACCCATGTCTAAAGTGTGCGTTATGAAGTATAAATGGAATATTCAATTTTTTCCATTCTTTAATAGTCTGTAAACTATTTGGAACAACATAAAGTTCTATATAGTCAAAAAAACCTTGATCATAAATTTTTTTAGCTTCAGCATAATAGTAGTCTGTATTGGTAGAGAAAAGCTTTAAGCCTATTTTATGCATAGTTTTTACGTGCCTCAAGATAATTCATACACATTTGTGCAAAATTCCAGTCTTCTTCTGTATCTATATCTACTGCTCTTTGTGACGGAATAGGAATAATGGTTTTTTCTTTATTTTTATCTCGCTGTTCATCAAGGAAAATTTCAATATTCCTCCAATATAATTGCCCGGCGTCAATATAAGCAGAGGGCATGTCTTGTGAACGTAAATTCGCCTTTTCAGGCGCAAATAAAGGGGATGTTTTTCCTTGTTCATCTTCAGTAACCACTTGATAAATAGGGAAAGAAATTTTTTGGGCTGTGTAGGCAAAATCTTTTCCGGCGCGCATTAAATGGTGGCCGCGTTGTATGTCCTCCATTGTGAGCATGGGGGCTGTTGGATAAATATGTGCAACGTATTTGAAGTTTCCCTTATGTGTGAGCACCCATTCCAACATATGTTTTGCAGCCACGTGGGCATGAGTATAATCATCAGCTAAATGTGCAGGGCGTAAAAAAGGAACATCTGCTCCGTATTGTTTGGCAATTTCAGCAATTTCAACGTCATCAGTGCTTACAATAACATGTTCAAAACATTGGGATTGTAGAGCTGCGGCAATGGGCCATGCAATCATAGGTTTTCCGCAAAAAGAACGAATGTTTTTGCGAGGAAGTCTTTTCGAGCCGCCTCTTGCTGTAATAATGGCAATGCTGTCTTTCATCTAGGCAATCCTTTTAAAACCCGAAATAGAAGGTGCTCCCAAAAGCTTTGTGCGTATATTGCCATCCTGTTTGGCTTGCGCTAATTTTGTAAAACTGCGTTCGCACGCTGCAAGGTAGGTATTAATATGTTCTTCTGTATGAGCATTCATAAGGTAGCAAAGGTTGGATGCAAGTATACCTTCTTCTAACATGCACTGCACAAAATAGGCTTTGTAGGCTAGAAAATCTGTGTCATCAAAAGCGAAATGACTCATGGCAAACATACCTCGTGCATGAATATTGAAGCCATGCTGTGTTCCCATTTTTACCCATGCTTCTTGAATGCGTTTGCCAAACACCATAAATTTTTCGTAGGGTTTGCGCTGTTGGTATGCTTTTATGGTAGCAAGTGCTGCCACAGGACCCACACGTTCTGTCCAATTGGTGGAAGAAATAAAAGTTTTTTGTGCTGACTGCATAACTTCGCTCTTACCCAAAACGGCTGCAATGGCATAGCCATTTCCTAAAGCTTTGGAAAACACTGCCATATCCGGTGTGGGTTTATGTAAAACTAAGTGTGCACCGCCTGTGCAATAACGAAAACCTGCAGAAACTTCATCCATGATGAATACGGCACCGGTACTGTCTGCTATGGCGCGTACTCCTTCGATAAAACCTTCTTTAGGCATATCAGAGCGAATGGGCTCCATCACAATGGCAGCTAAGTTTGCACCGTGCTTTTCCACTATGGCTTGTAATTCTTCTAAGTGATTGTAACGAAAGGTATAGTTTGTGTCAAGTAGCGTACGAGGAACCCCTTTAGGCTCAAGACCCGGCATAAGATGTCCGCTAAGGGCCGCGTCTTCGGCTAAATTCGCCGCTAAATACCAATCTGACCAACCATGATAGCCACAACAAGCTATGACATCACGACCGGTATGCGCGCGGGCAATGCGTACTGCCACCGAAAGAGCTTCTCCTCCTGAGCGGGTGTATCGCACCATATCTGCCCAAGGGTGTATGTCACATAAGAGCTCTGCTAGCTCTACTTCTTCAGGGCAGTTGAGTGATGATGCTACGCCACTTTGTATACACTCAATGACAGCAGAGTCTACTTCCTCGTCAGCGTATCCAAGTACGCAAGCTCCAATACCTGCTATGGACATATCTAAGTATTCTTCATTGTCTAAATCCCAAATCTTTGCTCCTTTAGCCTTAGAATAATAACCGGGCCACACGCCCAAGGAGTATAAATCCGGACGTTTAGAAAGAAGCTGTGTCATGCCCGGAATGCGAGCGGCTGCATTTTTTTGAATATTTAATGATTTTGACATGTTATTTATTCCATAGAGTAGGGTTTAAAAGCTGTGCCTCTTGGGGGACAAGTATTTCGTTAAGTGCAGTAAAAAGCTCTTGCGTGAACGTTTTTTGTTGCCAGGTAAAGTTTGTATTTTCTTTGATTTGTGTAATGCTTTCTGCTCCAAAAATCAATAGAGCCTCAGGTTCATGCGCATGCATCCAAGCCAAAGCTGCTTGTGAAGGGGAGCAGGAGTAGTAAGCGCAAATATCATGAAATTTTTGCAAGGGGGCTTGTAATGGCGTAAGATGTTTTGGCAAGCTATTGGGGCTCATGCATAAAACTCCTTGTAGAAATACGGAGCGTACATGAAGTTTTTTCCGAAGTTTTTTAGCTTTTTCAAAAACCTTAGCCTGTATAAATCTTTTATCGAAAAGCGATGAAGGTATTTGTACCACGTGAATAAGTGGGTGTTCAAGAGCTTCTAGGGCTTTTTCCGGTGAGTATACTGAAATTCCAATGTGCTTTATTTTGCCTTGCGCTTGAAGCTGCTGCAAAAAATCACCTTGCCATTGGTTTGCATAGGCTAAGTACTCTTCATGGTGTAGCATAAAACAATACAGAGATTCTACGCCAAGATGCTTCATGGAGGTTTGAAAAGCGTGTTTTAAAGAATTTTTATTCTTTAAGCTTTCAGCAGCAACCTTTGTAATGATTTTTGCGGTGCTTTGTGCATTAAGAGTCCGCAAGCAGTTACCAAGCGTAACCTCGCTGGTTCCATACATTTGTGCGGTGTCAAAATGGGTAATTCCCTTTTCGTGAGCTGTGCCAACAATGTCTTTGGCCAGCTCCAAGCTGGGCTGGCCGAGGGTATTTGCAATGCCGTAGGCCATGCCCAGTTGTGCTGTGCCAAGGATATAAGGACTATTTGCTATCATGTGCCCAAGGATTTGTGACCATGCTTTCTTCCTCTGCTGTTTTGATGATAGTTGCAAAGGATAATCTTTCATTATGTGTATAATGAAAACAAGGACTCTGTTCTGAATAAGCGCGTTTTTCGCTTAAAAAATACTGTGGATGCCATGTAAACATCTTTTCATATTCCATTTTATACGACCATACTTCGCTTTGTGCATGGTGCATGGTGTTTCTAAGAGGAATGCGACTTTCATAATCTCCTAAAATGATGGCCCCACCCGGTTTTAAAACTCTATCCACCTCATGGGCAATACTAAAAAGCGAATTTCTCGGGCACCAAATAAGTACGCCTGCCATAAGCACAAGATCAAAAGAGTTATCTTCGTAGGGGAGTTCATCTCCTGTCCCCACAAGAAGTTGCAAGTCGCAATCTGCACGGGCATTGCCAATGGTTACGGCTTTTGCAGAAGGTTCAATTCCATGGCATTGACACTGATATTTATCTTGTATGAGTTTGAGTTTTTCGCCTGAAGAGCTACCTATTTCAAGTACCTTTTCAGGGCGAAAGGGGAGTCTGTCAATGGACTCCAACATAATACCGTTACCCACGTTTTTATCCAAGATATGTTGATTTCTGTCAAACCAAAGGTCTCCGCCGCCTTCTAGAAAATATTTTTTTTGAGAATTTTGTGACATTTAAGTTCCAATTGTAATTATTTTGTAGTTTAAATATATGGTTATGCTTAATACTCGCTACGCACAAATTTCAATTATATGCCTAAACGTTGCATAATAGATTGGACAGTATAGTTCCCTTTAATGGGCTGCTGTTCCCAAATAGGATTTTTGAGTACCCATTCTTCTGCACGTTTTTCCCACATGGTGCCACGGAAACTATTGGCATGTTCCCAGAATTCTTCCTCAGAAATGTCGATAAGGTTGCAAAAATATTTAATTTCTGCATCGCTACATTTGCCGTCAATTTCTTTTACGAGAAAAATGGCTTCATCACGTGTAATTTGGTTTAAACGAATATCTTGACTTGCGTGTAATGTGGCAAAACCAAGTCCAAATTTAATATATTTCAGATGATTATTAACAGAAATAAAGGGGTGGTCGAGGCAGCAAAAACGCCTGTAATGTCCCAATGCATAAGGATCCATTTGCGGACTAAGCATGGTCAATCCATGTTTTATGGAAAAAAGTCCATTGGATAAATATCCCCAATCTTCCATATAGTTACTCAGCCAAACACCTTTTATGCCTTTTCTTTTTACGTTTTCCATATTGGCGGAATACATAAAAAGATCTTCTAAAGAAACATCATCATCCACATATATATTTCTATAATCTTCTTTTATGGTATTTTCTTTGAATACTTGGGTGGCATCCCCTTCAGCATCTTTAAGGTTTAAAATGCCTAGAGTCTGTCCGGAGTTTTCTCCATTGACCACAAGAGGAATGTCAAATTTATCCGCAATAA
>CAYJJP010000185.1:0-4914 GCA_964370525.1 uncultured Desulfovibrionaceae bacterium
CATGAACATGTCAAAATTGTGGACGGCATACCTGAAGGGTGGGAGAAAAAGAAAATCAAAGAATTGTTAGCTAAAATTAAAAGACCTCCTAAAATTAAAAAAGAAGATTATGTCAACGATGGGCCAATCCCTTGCGTTGATCAGTCTCGCGAATTTATTGGAGGATATACCCATAACAGTAAAGCTATCATAAATGAAACACCTGTTATTGTTTTTGGAGATCATACACGGATTCTTAAATTTATTGACTTTCCGTTTGCTTCTGGTGCTGATGGAACTCAACTACTTGTCAGTAATAACGAAAATATATCTCAAGAATTTTTATATTTTTCGCTCATTGCGGTAGATTTATCAAATTACTTTTATGCTAGGCATTTTAAGTTTTTAAAGGAACAAGAAATTTTGATTCCTCAAAGGGAATACATTCAAGCATTTACTAATCTAATTGTTGCCAAAATGAAAAAAATAAAAACTCTTCGCGAATATAATAGACAGCTTGCTCAAGCTCGTGACTTACTTCTTCCAAAACTTATGACTGGTGAGATAGCACTATGAAACTACAAGATATAAGCATTAAAAATTTTAGAGGGATACGCTCACTAGATTTACCCTTAGACAACCTCACTGTTCTTATTGGTGAAAACAATGTGGGTAAATCCACCATTTAAACTATAAAAGCTTTACTCAGAAATTTTTTAATTGGGTTGAAATATGTCAAGGTACATCTCGCCCTGAAGAAAATGCTTTTAACGAATTTGAAGATGAGCGTAAAGTATGGAATTTGCTCATGTCTACCTTATGGGGCTGGTGGAAGATCAATTGCCAAGTTGGGCTGCCGTTAAAAAAGGTGATGATTCCATTGAAATGCAAGAAGAACGAAGAAATTGCTTCGTTGCCATAACTCGAGTCGAAGAAAGTTTTACCTTAACGTATTCTTCTGAAGTTTTTGGATGGAAAAAGCAACCATCAAGATTTTTAAAAGAAATGGGCTTTAAGGTATAGAAAGGAATTCAGTTTATGACCTACACCGAAGAAACACTCGTACAGCAAACCACCGCCGACTATATGGAGTCCCAGTTGGGCTGGAACTCCATATATGCTTATAATACGGAAACTTTCGGTGTTAAAGGAACACTTGGCAGAAATTCAGACAAGGAAGTGGTGCTCACACGTTATTTGCGTGAAGCCCTTGTGCGGCTTAACCCTGACTTGCCTAATGTAGCCTACGATGATGCTGTGCGGCACATGGTGGCTAGCGTTTCAAGCCAAAGTTTATTGGCTACCAACCGTGAAAAATATGAGCTACTTCTTAATGGTATTCAGGTAAATTTTCGTACTGCTGAAGGAGAGCTCAAACACGAACGCCTCAAGGTTATAGACTTTACGACCCCTTTCAATAATCACTTTCTCTGTGTGCGCGAACTGTGGATTAAGGGCGATTTATACCGTCGCCGCGCTGACATTATTGGCTTTGTAAATGGTATTCCCCTCTTGTTCATGGAATTAAAAAATGTCAGCAAGGATATTCGTGCTGCCTACGAACAAAATTTCCTCGATTACAAAGATACCATTCCACACCTCTTTCATCACAATGCCGTAGTCATTTTAGCCAATGGCGTTGATGCGAAAATAGGCTCTGTTTCCAGCAAATTTGAACATTTTAATGATTGGAAACGCTTAGAAGAAAATGCGCTTGGTGTTGTGGATATGGAAACCTTGCTCAAAGGTATTTGCGACAAAAACAACTTTATAGACCTCATTGAAAATTTTATCCTTTTTGACGAGTCTGCCGGAGAAATACGTAAAATTCTTGCACGAAATCATCAATTTCTTGGGGTTAATCGTGCCGTACAAGCTGTACAAGACCGGCATAATCGCCAAGGAAAATTGGGAGTATTTTGGCATACGCAAGGTGCCGGCAAAAGTTATTCCATCGTATTTTTTACACGCAAAATACACCGTAAGCTTGGCGGAAACTTTACCTTTGTCCTGCTCACAGACAGGGAAGACCTTGACAATCAACTCTATAAAACTTTTGCAGGCTGCGGTGTAGTAAGTAATGATCGTGATCCATGCCGAGCTCTGAGTGGTGAACACCTAAGTAGCTTACTTTCAAAGCATAAAGCTTATGTGTTTTCCTTAATACAAAAATTTAACCAAGAAGTGAGCCCTGAAAACAGCTATACCACAAGGGATGATGTTATTGTCATCACCGATGAAGCTCACCGCACGCAATATGGTACTTTGGCACTTAATTTGCGTAATGCCTTACCTCATGCCAGCTACATAGGTTTTACCGGCACGCCTTTATTTTCCAATGATGAAATCACTCGTCGCGTTTTTGGCGATTATATTTCCACATATGACTTTCAGCGTGCAGTAGAAGATAAGGCTACTGTTCCGCTTTACTATGATGCCAGAGGTGATAAGCTAGGTATTGCTGTGGATGACATCAATGAACGCATTGCCGAAAAACTTGAAGAATTAGAAAAAGATAACATTGATGTGGAACAAAGGCTGGAGAAAGAACTGAAGCAGGATTATCACATCATCACTGCGAAAAAACGGCTTGAACAGATTGCTCATGATTTTGTTGAACATTATTCCAAGGCTTGGGAAACCGGAAAGGTTATGCTGGTGTGTATTGATAAAATCACCTGCGTGCGGATGCATAGCTTAGTTCTAAAACATTGGAATCTACGCATAGCGGAATTGGAAAAAACCTTGAAATCTTCCATAACTACTCAAGATGAACAAGAAGATATGCATCTAAGACGCCAAATCCAATGGATGAAAGAAACCATCGCCGCTGTAGTTGTAAGCGAAGAACAAGGTGAAGTGGCGAAGTTCCAAAAATGGGGCTTAGATATTAAACCGCACCGGCGTCTGGTCAAAGAAGGTATTGACCTTCCGGAAAGCATGAGGAAAAAGCCAAAATTTAGAAATCTACAGCGTATGGAGCTTGAAGAAGCTTTTAAGGAAGAAGAACATCCATTCAGAATTGCCATTGTGTGCGCCATGTGGCTGACGGGCTTTGATGTACCAAGCCTTTCCACATTGTATTTGGATAAACCTCTAAAGGCGCACACTCTTATGCAGGCCATTGCCCGTGCCAACAGGGTTCATGCCGGCAAAAATAATGGACTCATTGTGGACTATTGCGGTATTTTGAAAAACTTGCGTAAAGCCTTATGCACCTTTGCAGGACAAAATGATACTGGACATGGTGGCGGCGTTGATGACATTGACCCTGTAAAACCTGAAGAAGAATTGATTGCAAATCTGGCAGAATCTATTACTTTTATACGCGCTTTCCTAGAAAAAAATAAAGCGTCTTTAGATAATATTACCAACAGTGAGGGATTTTTACGCAATGCAGCCATATTAGCAGCCAAAGAAGTCGCCAATGAAAATGACCAGACACGCAAACGCTTTGAAGTCATGTGTCGTGAGGTATTTAAAAAGTTTAAAGCTTGCATAAATATCAAGGAAGTAAATAATTATCGCGTAGATTATGCTGCTATCAATGTGATTTATAAAAGTTTACTCCAAGACAGAGAGCAGGCTGATATATCGGATATCATTAACCAGCTTCATGCAGTGGTCAATTCTGCCATAGAAACAAATGCAACAACCAAGGGCATTGAAAGAGAGCCTTATGATATTAGTAAGATAGATTTCGATAAGCTTAAAAAAGAATTTGAAAGTAGCCCTCGTAAACGCACCACTGTGCAAAGTCTAAAAGATGCCATTGAGCAACGTGTGCATCGCTTACTTATGCAAAATCCTCTACGGACGGATTTTCAACTGCATTATGAAAATATCATAGCCAAGTACAATCAAGAAAAAGATAGAGTCACCATAGAAACAACTTTTGAATCGCTCATCAAATTCGTTGACGAACTGAGCAAGGAAGAAGAACGAGCACTTCAAGAAGGGCTTACAGAAGAATCGCTGGCCATATTTGATTTATTAAAAAAAGAAGATTTGAGCAAATCTGATATTAAGCGTATTAAAACAGTATCTATTGATTTATTGGCAAAATTGAAGGCAGAAAAACTCAAAATAGATAATTGGCGCGAAAAGGAAGCAACTAGAGATGCAGTAAAAACTGCTATTAGATATTTTTTATGGGATGAAATTACAGGCTTACCTGTAGATTCATATGCAGAGGCTGAGGTCACTCAAAAAACCGATGCTGTGTTTACGCATGTATTCAGAGTGTACCCTACGGTGCCATCGCCTTTCTTTGAGAGTGATTGCTTAACTGTTTGAAAAATTATGTGTTTTCATGCTTATTGATTATATTGGGGAGAAATAATGGTATACACTTTCAAGCAAATCTTTTTATCTTTTTTTATCTTTATATTGCTCTCAGCACCATCCTTTGTTTTGGGCTCTGATGCGCGTAAACTGGGGGAAGCAACAGCAATTAAAATGAAAGAATCTCTTGTTTCACCAGAAGTAAAATCTTTTGCAATTGAAATTCGTAAAGGAAATGTAGATAAAAGTTCACTATTTCGAGCAAATCTACGATTTGCAAACTTGTCAAATGTTGATTTATCAGGTGCTAACTTAAGCAAATCAATTCTGCATGGAGTAACTTTTATTTCTGCAAATCTTAGTTCCGCCAGTTTGGGAGGAGCTAATCTTGTCGGTGCAAATTTGAGTCAGGCTAATCTGGATGGAGCATTTCTCTCAGGTGCTATTCTTGTGGAAGCAACCCTTAGAAATACAAGTCTTAGAAATGCTTATCTTAAAAACGCGGAATTTCAATCAGCTTACCTTTTAGAAGCCGACTTCAGCGGTGCTAACTTACAGGGAGTGAATTTTGGTGGAGCGGAGTCACGCTTAGTCAATTTTAATTCTGCAAATCTTGAAAATGCCCGATTTGACAGAACTAATTTGCAAAAT
>CAYJJP010000186.1:0-4897 GCA_964370525.1 uncultured Desulfovibrionaceae bacterium
CCAAGGCCGCCCATGGCGATGCCTATGCCGGCAGTTGCTAAAACCGGTGCGTCATTAATGCCATCGCCCATGAAGAGTGTTTCTTTTTCCGGTGCAAGTTCTAAGAGTGCGGTTGCTTTATCTTGTGGCAAGAGGCGGCTTTTTATAACGTCGAGAGGCAAGTCTTTGGCAATGATTTTTGCGCCAGCTTCGTGGTCGCCTGTGAGCATGGCAAGGGTGGTGATGCCTTGCTCGCGTAACCCGAAAAGTGCTTCCTTTGCTTCGGGACGTAAAGTATCAGCGCCCACAAGACATCCTATGTATTTACCGTTTTTAGCAACAAGAGCAAGGGAACCGCCATCGGATATACTTGCATCGCTGTGTGCAGCTTCGCTTCCGTGTGCGGCTGCGGCAATGTTTTCAAAATAGCTTGCGTCCGGCATTCCTTGTATGTTGTGTTCATTTTGGAGAAGATTGGCTGTGCCCACAAGGATGGTGTCTGTGTCTGTGATGGCGACAACGCCTTTGCCGGGAAATTCTTGTACTTTCAAGTCAGCCACTTGGGGTAATTTCCCAAGGCGCAAAAGGGCATCTTTGACTATGGCTTTTGCCAAAGGATGATTGGAGCGGCTTTCTGCCAATGCGGCGGTTGTGGTGAGCTCGTCAATGCTCACGCCCTCGGCAGGGTATTTTTGAGTTATGCTGAAAGTTCCTCTTGTGAGTGTACCGGTTTTGTCGAAAGCCGCCACGCGCACATGTTGTAAGGCGTCGAGTACATAGCCGCCCTTAACTAAGATGCCACGCTTAGAAGCAGCTCCAATACCGCCAAAATAGCCGAGAGGTATGGATATAATTAAAGCGCAAGGGCAAGACACCACGAGCAATACCAGCGCCTTGTATAGCCATTCGGTAAAAGTACCGGCACCAAAAAGCGGCGGAAGCAAAAAGACAAGCATAGCAACTGCCACAACGCCCGGAGTATAATATTTGGCAAAGCGAGTAATAAAACGCTCGGTGGGGGCTTTGCGTGCATTGGCGCTTTCCACCATTTCTAAAATGCGTGCTACGGAAGTATCGGTAAAAAGGGCAGTCACTTGAACAATCAAAGCCGCATCTTTATTGATGCAACCGGCAAAAACATGACTGCCTTTTTCGGCAAGCACGGGCAAGGGTTCGCCGGTAAGGGGTGCTGTATCCACCTCAGAAACACCGTCAAAAACCACGCCATCCAGCGGTATTTTCTCACCGGGGCGCACGAGTACAAAATCACCGATGCTCACATCTTCGGGAGCTACGTCCTTACTGTCATTACCTTGTTCATCGCAGACATGCGCTATGGAGGGCTTTGCGGCAAGAAGGGCTTGTATGGAACGACGTGAATTTCCGGCGGCTTTGTCTTGTACATATTCACCGATACAATAAAAAAGCATAACGCCCACGGCTTCTTCAAGATGCCCTATGCCGATGGCAGCGAGGGTTGCGCCGCCCATGAGCGTGAACTCATTGAAAAAGTCCTTTTTAAGCAAAGACTTGAAGCCTGCAAGCAACACTGAATATCCGCACACAATATAGGGTATAACAAAGCAAAATATGATCATGCTCCATTTCCAAAATGTTCCTTTTTCATCCACATGAAAAACATGCTCGCCCAATAGGCCTATAAAGAGCAGTACGGCACACAAGCCCATGGTGACAACGCTGGGGCCTTCTGAATCCTGCTCTATCTGAAAATGTTCTTCTTTCTTTTCTGTTCTTTGCCAAACTTCCAGATAGGAATCGCTTTCTATGCTTTTGACAATTTCGTTTAGTTTTTCGAGCGGATATTCCCGAGTAGATTCAAAACGCATACGCCTTGTGTTCATGTCGATGGCAACGCCTTCCACGCCTTCCAGCTCCATGAGGGCATTTTCAATGCGTGTACCGCATGCCGAGCAATGCAATTTATGTATGGTATAAAAATATAACATAAAAACTCCTCTTAATTAATCGTTTTTTGTTTCGCTTTCATCAGCCAAAGTATGTATATATGCTGAATGTAGAATATCTTTGTCTTCGCCAAGGGTACAAGGATCAGCTTCTAATACCGCATGAATACGGATTTTATCTTCCATAATGCGCTTATGGCTTGCAAGATTTGTTTTAACAAAGGTAAGCGCCATTTCTATACAAGCGTTGGCCGGCTCTTCCGGCAAGGTATAATATGTCCAACGTCCACTTTTTTTGCACTCTATAAGCTGACAATTGCGCAATAATGATAAGTGTTTAGATGTTGTGGATGGTGCCAAATCCAAAAAAGCAGTAAGCTGGCAAACGCAAAGTGGTGTTTCTTGCAATATCATGAGGATGCGCAAGCGACTCTCATCGCTCAGAGCCTTTGCGATGTTGGTAAGATGAAACATAGAAACCTCCGTCAATTCGTTATGTGACGAAGTATAGGATGTTTTTTACAAATGTCAAGACGGAAAGCGTAGGAATAAAGTTTTAGAATATGCGCTGTATGAGAATTTTTCTGGAGGAAGGAGCATCCCCCCATCTTCGATTAAACTGCCGATTGGGCTTAATCACAAGGGGAATGAGGGGATGCTTAAAGGTTTAGCTTATAGAAAAAGTTATTTACTGAACGATGGTGGCCTTTTCGATGATAACATTTTCAACCGGAACATCGCTATGTCCGCGTTGTGTGCTGGTTTTAACGTTTGCAATTTTATCGACTACATTTTGCCCTCTGATAACCTTGCCAAAAACTGTATACCCATAACCTGATTGTGTAGGCTCTTTGTAGTTTAAGAATTTATTATCCTTAGTATTTATAAAAAACTGTGCTGTGGCGGAGTGTGGGTCGCCCGTGCGTGCCATGGCTATGGTGTATTTGTCGTTATTAAGGCCGTTGGCAGCTTCGTTTTTGATGGGGCTATTTGTAGGTTTTGGGCTAAGATTTGCATCCATACCGCCGCCTTGTATCATAAAATCTTTGATAACACGATGGAAAATGGTTCCGTCATAATGTCCTTTTTTTACATAGTCCAAGAAGTTTTTGACACTGATAGGTGCTTTAGCAGCGTCAAGTCGAACGATTATTTCCCCCATATTTGTTTGTAATCTCACTGCACTGGCGGCAGCATGCGTTGTGCTTGCGCTGTGTAGGTCGCAAAAAACGAAACTGGTAAGCAGCAAAAGACAAAGGATGGAAATTCTCTTAAAATTCATAGTAAACTCGCTTGTTAAAAGTTAATTGATTTATTGCATGAAAACACATGTGAACATTCTACTTTTTTAAGTCGCTCTTGCCAAGCAAAAAAAAATAACTCATCTTGACGCTTGAAGTTTATGATGTTAGTAAATAAATACAATGTGGTGATTTTTGTAAACTAAAAAAAGTAGGGTTGGAATGAAAAGTTACCTTGAACAATTTCAAAAGTATGTCACGGAAAGTGGGTTAAAAAACACCATGCAACGGGCGCGTATTGTTGAACTCTTTATGGGGTCAAAAGGACATCTTTCCACTGAAGAAGTATATGATATTGTAAGAAAAGTAGATAGTTCTGTGGGGCAATCTACAGTGTATCGAACCATGAAATTGCTTTGTGAATCCGGCCTTGCCAATGAAGTTCATCTTGGTGATGGCGTTGCTCGTTATGAGCCAGCCCACGAAGAACACCATGATCACCTTGTATGCGAAAAATGCGGTAAGACAGTGGAAATACTTAGTAAGAAGATGGAGAAAATGCAAGAAAACATTGCCAAAAAACATGGCTTTGTGCCCACAAGCCATACCATGTGCCTTTATGGTGTTTGCGCTGATTGTCGGAAAAAACGCTCTAAGGGTGTTTAGATTCTGCTACTCATTTTCGTTTTTTTCCATAATGAGTAACGAACCAACGCAAAGTAGTGAAAGCACGGCAACGAGCAAAAATCCAATACCAAAGTTGATATATTCGCCGAATGTACCAAGGATAAATGGCATAAGACCTGCGCCTACAAGCGCACATAGCGGCATAACCATGGAGAGTAATGCTGGCTGTTTGAGTATGTGAACATGCTCGTTAATGAGTTTAAAAACAGCCGGAAAAAGAAAACCTATGCTTAGGGGTTGGATATTGACTCCGACAAGCATAAGTAACGGTGAAGAAGCAAAGCCCATGAGCAAGAGCGCTATGGCGTGGACAAAATATCCTATGAGGATAATGTGTTTTGAGGAAAAGCGATCTGCTGCCAATCCTCCGACTATAACAAAGATCGGAGTTAGTAGACGTGAAAGCAGAAGCCACATATTGGCTCTTTCCGGGCTAAAGTTATGCTCGCCAACCAAGAAAATTTGAAGAACACTGTATACAGCAAACTCACCGCACAAGCCTACAGTTATGAGCAGGCAAAAAACCCAAGTATTTCTCTTGCTAAGTAAGGAAAAATTGCTCTTAATCGAAGGCTTTTCCGAATAACCGTAGCCCCCTTTCCCATATAATAGAAAAGCTATACCTGCTGAAACAGAAAGAAGCCCTACCAGCGCAAAAACTGCTTGCCATGTGGCAAAAAGCAGTACGCCTTGTGCCAAAATTGGGATGACAATAAAACCAATATTGGGGCCAAGTTCGTGAACGCCAATGGCCTTCCCCCAATCTTCCTTGTGAACTAGCGTGCCAAGTACGGCAATGCCTGACCCAAGATATACACCGCAAAACATACCAAAGCAAAAGAAAAGAGCGCTAAGTGCATAAAAATTTTCCATAAAGGGAATGAATAAAAATGTACTGCCCAGTAAGATAGTGGAAAATCCAACAACCTTACGCGCATGCACAACGCTGACCAAATAACCCGTAAGAATTTGAGTGCTGGCAAAACCCAGACCTTGAGCAAGAAGCCACGATGTGGATTGGCTATGGCTGATTTGAAGGTCAAGTTCAATGTAGGCAAGTAAGGG
>CAYJJP010000187.1:0-4886 GCA_964370525.1 uncultured Desulfovibrionaceae bacterium
AGTGGGCGTGCCTTTCTGAAAAATGCATGAAAATGCGTTTTTCAGCATCGATTAATTATTGTAATTTTCAATAAATTGAAAATTACAATTGTCTGAGGATGAAATGAAAATTTGCTTTTTTAATGTTGATTTAATTTACAAACGCATACAACTTTTTATTTAATCAGCGTTTCCATAAAAACAACTTTCTTTAACATTAAAAAAAACTCTGAAGCATAAAGCAACAGAGGTTTTTAATTTATATGTACACTGCTTAGTTTCGATAGTTTTTTATCAATTCATACAGTTTATTACTTAAGACTTGTAAATCGGGCTTAGCGTATTGCGCATCTGCTCCGACAGATTTGCATTTTTTCTCCACACTATCACTGACCATAGAAGAGAAAACAGCTACAGGCAATTGCTGCAGCACCGGATGTTCCTTTACTTTTTTACAAAGCGCAAGGCCGTCAATGGAGGGCATTTCAATATCTGTAATGATTCCTTCTACAAAATCAGTTAAAGGTCTGTTTTCTGCTTGAGATTGTTGTACATAGCCAAGCAATAAATTCCAAGCGATCTCTCCGTTTTCAGCCTGAACAACATCAAAACGACCTTCTTTTTCGAGCAATTCCAACACCAAACGACGAATACTCACAGAGTCGTCAGCATGCAAAATACGATGCGTTCTATTACCTTCAGAAGCGGTACGCCTTTCAACGTCCATATTGATAGCCATATGCGGATGCATCTCAGCTACTATGGCCTCAAGGTCAAGCAACAAGATAATTCTATCGTCCATACGCACAACGCCGGTAACGGCACTACGGCTGATCTTCTGCAATAAATTGCCGGGGGCTTCTACATTAGTCCAGCTTAAGCGATAGATGCGATTTACACCTGAAACCTTAAATGCCGTGGTAAACATATTAAATTTTGTGATGATAATTTTAGCAACTTTATCATCAGTGGGAGCAAAGTTAAGGTAGGTGGCAACATCAATGAGGGGAATAACTTCACCGTTACGATGCGAAAAAGCACCCAGCACGGCTGGATGCACCATTTCAGGCATGGCAGTAACTTTTTGCGGGCGAATGATTTCTACGACTTTTCCTACGTTTATACCGTAGTGTCCGCAATATCCATCTTCTTCCACATAAAATTCCATGATTTCAAGTTCATTGGTTCCGGCTTCGAGAAGAATATTTGTTTGAGACATTATCCCTGACCCTCCCATATTGGAGTTGATGTTCAGTATATTCTACGGACAAAAATGCAAATACTTTAGCCTTTACATAAAATTACTCAATATTTCAATTTCAATATATACTCATACCATAAGTATTAATTATTACTCAGAAAAGAAGATTACAGCAATCTTTAGAAATTAAAGCATTTACAGCTGTATTTAACGGAAAAGCCAAGTCGCTTATGTGTGCCTGCGCCTTGGCTTTTACCATGTCATAAAATCCATGTTTTTAGAAGCATCTAAAAACAAATTACTTTTTTATTTATGCACACGAGAAGCAAAAAGAGGAAATTGTCGTGCAAAACGTTCCACTTCATCATGGATAGCATCTAATTTTAGTAAATTATCAACATTTTTCAAAGCATCTACCATAAATCCTGCAACATTTTGCATATCATCTTCATCCATGCCGCGCGTCGTCAAGGCTGCTGTACCAATTCGTATTCCTGATGTAACAAATGGTGAACGTGTTTCAAATGGAACAGTGTTTTTGTTAACAGTTATACCAGCAGCATCAAGAGCGTGCTCTGCATCTTTTCCTGTAATATTTTTGTTAGTCAAATCCATAAGCATGAGGTGGTTATCGGTACCGCCGGACACAAGCGCATAACCGGCGTCCATAAGGCATGTAGCAAGGGTTTTTGCATTTTTAAGAACTTGCTCTTGATAACGCACAAAGCTCGACTCTAAAGCTTCGCCAAAAGATACTGCCTTAGCAGCGATAACGTGCATAAGCGGCCCGCCTTGAATGCCAGGGAAAATTTGAGAATTAATCGTCTTTCCCAAGTCTTGAGTGCTCATAATCATACCACCACGAGGACCGCGCAAAGTTTTATGTGTGGTGGTTGTGGTAATATGCGCATGAGCAATGGGTGATGGGTGCAATTTTGCAGCCACGAGGCCGGCAATATGCGCCATATCAACCATAAACTTAGCACCAACTTCATCGGCAATGGCGCGAAAACGCTCAAAATCAATGGTGCGTGAATAGGCGGAAGCACCGGCCACAATGAGAGCCGGCTTATGCTCCTTGGCACGTTCTTCAACTTGCGCAAAATCAATAAGACCGCTTTCTTTGTCCACACCATAGGAAACAAATTTAAATAATCTCCCGGAGAAATTTACCGAACTTCCATGTGTCAAATGCCCGCCGTGGGTTAAATCCATGCCAAGAACAGTGTCTCCGGGCTTGATGCAGGCAAAATAAGCAGCCATATTGGCTTGTGAACCGGAATGGGGCTGCACGTTGGCATAATCACAATCGAAAATTTTGCGTGCTCTGTCCAACGCCAAATCTTCAACCATATCAACAAATTCACAACCGCCATAATATCGCTTACCCGGATAACCTTCAGCATATTTATTGGTAAGTGTTGATCCTTGCGCTTCACGAACCGCCGCCGAAACAAAGTTTTCAGAGGCAATGAGTTCAAGTTTACTCATTTGTCTATTTGATTCAAAGCCTATGATTTTTGCCAATTCGGCATCTTGTAGCTGAAGTTCAAACATTGTTTATCCTAAATTCCTAGAAATTATTAAAATTAAAATTATTTTACAAATCGCTTAAAAATAAGACTGGCATTGGTACCGCCAAAGCCAAATGAATTACACATGGCATAATTGCACTGGATTTTTTCTGAACCGCCGGCCATATAATTCAAGTCGCACAGCTCATCCACAGTATCAAGATTGATAGTACCGGGGACAACGCCTTCGTGTAATGCCAATACTGAAAATACTGATTCAATACCGCCGGCAGCACCAAGTAAGTGTCCGGTCATGGATTTTGTGGCAGATATACGAATATTTTTCGCATGTTCTCCAAAAACAAGCTTTATGGCACTGGTTTCACAAGAATCGTTAAGATATGTCGACGTACCGTGCGCATTGATATGATCAATATCTTCGGGGTTGAGCTTGGCATCATTCAGCGCATTTTTCATGGCTCTTGCCATGCCCTCGCCACCTTCTTGTGGAGCAGTCATATGGTGGGCATCGCAAGATGTGCCATAGCCTACGATTTCAGCGTAGATAGTAGCATTGCGTGCCAAAGCAGCATCCAAATCTTCCAAAAAGAGCAAGCCGGCGCCTTCACCGATAACAAAGCCGTCCCTATTTTTTTCAAAAGGACGCGAAGCCTTGGTCGGATTATCATTATGCTGTGTGGAAAGGGCTTTTAATGCTGTAAAACCAGCAACCCCAAGAGGCGTAACTGTAGCTTCAACACCGCCGGTAATTACGGCATCCGAGCGATGCAACAACATTTCACTCCATGCAGTACCAATGGCATGCAAAGCAGAAGCACAAGCAGAAGTCACAGTGACATTATTGCCCTTAGCTCCCTCAAAAATCGCCACTTGACCGGGAGCCATATTAGAAATAAGCATGGGAATCATAAAGGGCGAAATCTTATTCGGGCCGGACTTCAAAAGTTTTTCGTGGTATGTTTCAAGCGTATCAAGACCGCCAAGCCCTACACCCAACACAACATCACAGCGCTCTGCATTGCTCTCGTCAATAACATACTTCGCATCTTTCACAAGAGCCTTGCCCGCAGTGACCGCAAATTGAGTGAAGCGATCCATGCGCCTGGCCTGTTTGTAGGGGATGTGTTCTTCAGGAATAAAGTTTTTAACTTCTCCCGCAATGCGTGAATCGTATTCTTTTGCATCAAAAAGTGTAATAGGGCCTATACCGGATTTACCTTGTATAAGTGCTTCCCATGTACTTTTTACATCATTCCCTATGGGTGTAATCGCAGAAAGACCGGTGATGACAACTCGCCTACGGCTCATGTGAACTCCTTAAATTGTAAGGCTTAACGCATTTTCTTGCAGGTTTTGGCCTGCCTATATTAACTATTTAAATCTTAGAAACAGTCTGCCAAAACAGCATTAGTTTAACAATACCATTTCAGCAAACTGCATAACGCTAACTTTGAAAATTTAACAGATTACTATTTATTTTCAATGTAAGATATGGCATCTTGCACTTTTAAAATCTTTTGTGCATCATCATCAGCAATTTCAATGTCAAACTCTTCTTCCATGGCCATAATAAGTTCTGTAAGGTCAAGGGAATCTGCACCAAGGTCTTCCACAAAGGATGCACCCGGCTTTACTTCTTCAGCAGAAACACCTAATTGCTCTACAATGATATTTGTAACTTTTTGTGCTACATCGGACATAATACGCCTCCATATGCTTTTTCTTTTTATTTAACAGTACATGCCGCCATTAACGGCAATAACTTGTCCTGTAATGTATTGTGCTTTTTCCGAAACAAGGAAGGATACGGCATAGGCCACATCTTCCGGTTTACCCAAGCGTTTTAAAGGAATGCTTTCTTCATACGAAATGCGTACGTTTTCAGCCAAACCTGCCGTCATATCTGTTTCTATAAAACCCGGAGCCACTGTATTCACTGTAATATTACGAGCTGCAAATTCCTTGGCAGCCGCCATGGTCACACCATGCATACCGGCCTTGGCTGCTGCATAATTCACTTGACTGGAATTACCCATTTGCCCAACCACCGAAGATATATTAACGATACGCCCAAATTTTTGTCTGCTCATAATTTTAGATGCTTCGCGCAGACACACAATGGCACCACGCAAATTCACGCTGAGCACACTATCAATATCCTCATCCTTCAT
>CAYJJP010000188.1:0-4858 GCA_964370525.1 uncultured Desulfovibrionaceae bacterium
TTAACACGAAAAAAGCTCTTGCACAATTACAAGAGCTTTTCAAAGAGGAGTTTGTGTAGAGTAAGATATTGGTTTGTTGTTGGTTTTACAATGTTATATATATAATAGCGAGTTTCACGCCCTTTGCTTTTCTGTTTATATATTTTTCCATAAATATGAATTACTTAAACGCTTGCATCTACTCAAATTGCAACTATTTATGATAATACATTTTTACTCCATGTCCATGCTGTTGCCATGCTTACCATGTCTTGAGCCACCATTTCTCTGTCCGCCGCGCTTATGATTTTCGGCAAACTTACGACCTTTTTGCATACGTTGAGCCGTGGTTCCGGGTTCTAGGCCAAGAGCTTTATCAATGGAAAAGCCTAGATTTTTGTGTTCTTGCTGTATTTGCGAGCGTAGATTAACAATGTCTTCCGCTACGCTTTTCACCAAGCGCACATCAGGGTTTGTTGCATTTTGTAAGGCTTTAAGTTCTTGTTTTTTTACAAAAATTTGTTCTTTAAGCGGTTGCGTCTTTTCACGAGAAGCCTCACGCAAACTCCGGATTTCTTTGCGCTGAGCATCGGTGAGATTTTTACGCCAGCTTTGTTCTTTTTTCTGTCCACGTTCATTGTCCATCTGAGCTGCATGCACGGCGTTGCTTGCCATAATGCCTGTGCTCAATACGCATATTACTAAAGCCTTTGCTAAAATAGAATTTTTTTTCATTTTGATCTCCTTTTTTTGTGTTTGCTATATGAGCTATAGCAAACAGCGTGCCATTTGCTTCTTTTTTTGCAACATATTGTTTTTATAATTGTTTTTCTTAGACACACTTTGACTTGCGCCTAAACTGTACGATGTTTATACATTATCGCCTGTACATTGCATAAAATTTTTACAACTGTATATTTTTTTAACACCCAGGTGCTAAGCAACCCAGTCAAACATGCGATACAAACACATGCAACTCTCTATATTTACATAACTTAAACACTCAATACTCCGCACTTTTTAAGAGGAAGAAAGTCTTGACTTTTCAATATACATAGAGATATAAGTCTTTTTTACTTATATCTATTTAACAAAAGAGAAAAATCCATGACTAATGCTGATATGCTTGAAAAACCTCAAAAATCTAAATTCCGTGAATACGCCGAAGCGCTCCTTATTGCTATTGTTTTAGCGTTGATTATCCGGACTTTTATCGTGCAAGCTTTTAAGATTCCTTCCGGATCTATGCTTGAAACCTTACAAATAGGCGACCATCTGCTGGTAACAAAATTCGCTTACGGTGTAAAAATGCCCTTCAGCGACAGCTATATTATTGAAGGCGGCGAGCCTGCCTATGGTGATGTAATTGTTTTTGAATACCCCAAGGATCCAAGCCTTGACTACATTAAACGAGTAGTCGGCCTGCCCGGTGACACCATTGAGATTAGAAATAAACAATTTTACCGCAACGACAAAATCGTTCAGGAAGATTATATCCGCCACTCCGATCCCAAGTCTATTTTCCCAACGCGCGATAATTTTGGCCCATTCAAAGTGCCTGCTGGCGAATATTTTGTGCTTGGCGACAATCGAGATGATTCACAAGACTCTCGATTTTGGGGCACGGTCAAAAAATCTGCCATAAGAGGCAAGGCTTGGCGCATCTATTGGTCAGCCAATGGCTTTGACAATATTCGTTTTAACCGCATGGGAAAGGCTGTTGAATAGATGTTTGTCCAGCTAGCCAGTGGAAGCCTGCATGGTGTTGATGCCCTACGCGTAGATATTGAAATAGATCTTGTGCGTAAAGGCATCCCCGCTTTCACCATGGTTGGACTGGCAGAAGGGGCTGTTCGTGAATCAAAAGAAAGAGTTGCAGCGGCATTACGGGCTTGTGGTTATAGCATCCCTGCCGCTCGCATTACCGTAAACCTTGCTCCGGCTGATCGCAAAAAAGCCGGCACAGGCTACGACCTACCGCTTGCTCTTGGTCTTTTGGCGGCCACCGGCGTCGTGGATTCCGAAAGTTTGCGAGGTTGGTTTTTTGCATCCGAACTTTCCCTTGACGGCAAACTCAAACCGGTCACCGGCATTCTCCCACTCGCCATTCTTGCACGCAATCAAAAAGCTCGTGGGCTTATGGTGGCTCCGAGCAATGCGCAAGAGGGGGCTGTGGTGCAAAACTTACCTGTTTTTGCTCCGCATAGCCTTTTAGAATGCGTTGAAATTCTCCGTGGAGAAGGAAGCCATCAACCGGTTTCCTTTATAAATGCTCCCCCTAACACAGCTACAAGCCAAGCACATAAGTTTGCTCCGCTTGACTTTGCCGATGTAAAAGGCCAATTTTCCGCAAAACGAGCTCTTGAAATAGCCGCTGCCGGAGGACACAATGTCTTGCTTATTGGCCCCCCCGGTAGCGGAAAAACCATGCTTGCCAAGCGTTTACCAAGCATTCTTCCACCGCTTTCGTTTGAAGAATCCCTTGAAGTCACCAAGATTTATAGCGTTGCCGGAAAACTGCCCCTAGGCATGGGGCTTATTCACACTCGTCCTTATCGAGCGCCGCACCACACTATTTCCGACGTTGCACTCATTGGCGGCGGAAACATTCCTCGCCCCGGTGAGGTGTCGCTCAGTCATAGGGGCGTGTTATTTTTAGATGAATTTCCTGAATTTAAAAAATCTACGCTTGAAGCGTTGCGCCAACCACTTGAAGACGGCACAGCAAGCATTGCAAGAGCTAGTCAATCCGTAATTTTTCCTGCCGCTTGCATGCTAATTGCCGCCATGAACCCATGCCCTTGCGGGTATCACGGGGACAAAACACACACTTGCCGATGCTCGGAACAGCAAATTGCTAAATATGCCGGAAAATTGTCTGGCCCATTGCTCGATCGCATTGATTTACATGTGGAAGTGCCTGCTGTCCCCTACGAAGATTTACGCCAATCCTCCACGGACGACAGCCAAAGCTCCGCCTCCATGCGTGCTCGTGCGCTGGCAGCACGCAAGTTACAGAGCGCTCGCTACAAAGGAACGTACTGCCTTTGTAATGCCATGCTTTCGGGGAAGATGCTTGAGGAATTTTGTGCACTTGATGCTAAGGGTGCTGCCAGTCTTGAACGTGTGGTACGCGGACTGGGACTGTCCGCCCGCTCATATACAAGAATTTTGCGCCTTGCCCGTACCATTGCTGACCTAGAAAACTTGCCGTATATTCTGCAAACTCATATTCATGAAGCTGTAGCTTTGCGCGCGCTTGACAGGCAAGTTTCATAAATATTGCTCACAATCACTACTAAAAAGCTTGCTTTTTCAAAAAATATTTACGTTTCGTATCCTATAATTTTTTAAGAAAATTTCTCTTGAAGTTTCATAAAAAAAAAAGTAGGTAGTTGTTAGTTAGAACCTTGTTTACTTGAACTAACACCTAATGATTACAAGTGAGCATATACTATTTAGAAAATTTTTCATTTACGGAATTATTCGTTAAGTATCGCTTTTTTTAAGCATTATCATTGCTAAAAAAGTATCGTGGCATTCACAAACACCATAGCGCAAGCTACTCGCGATCCCATAAGGATGCATCAGCTAAAACGCCGTAAATAGTAAAGCGACTCAAAAGTTTTGGAGGACTTATGTCAGGTGGCATGTATTTTATTTTAGCAGTTGCAGGACTGTTTGTCGGATATTTCATTTATGGAACCGTTGTAGATAAAATTTTTGGCTCAAACCCAAATAGAGCTACTCCGGCCATAGCCAAGGCTGACGGAGTTGACTTTGTACACATGAACAAAGGCAGAATTTGGCTCATCCAGCTTTTAAATATTGCCGGTGTCGGGCCTATTTTTGGTCCCATCTTAGGAGCGCTTTATGGACCATCAGCTCTTTTGTGGATAGTTTTTGGCTCTATTTTTGCCGGAGGCGTCCATGACTATTTAGCCGGTATGCTGTCGGTGCGCCATGGTGGCGACAACGTCCCAAATATCGTCGGTTATACGTTAGGTAAATTTTTTAAGCAATTCATGCGCCTACTTACTGTCGTATTACTCTTACTGGTAGGAGTTGTATTTGTAACAGCTCCGGCAAAAATGCTTTCCGATCTCAACTCTGCCATAAGCACGCCAATATGGATTGTCATTATTTTCGCCTACTACTTCCTTGCAACTATCTTGCCCATTGATAAAATCATAGGCCGGTTTTATCCTATTTTTGGTGCCATACTCATCATCATGGCTCTTGGTATAACCGGTATGCTCTTTTTGGAAGGCTCGGTCTTTTACCCTGCTGCAGAATGGACAAACCAACACCCCAAAGACTTGCCACTTTGGCCTCTTATGTTTATCACCATTGCTTGTGGTGCCATCAGTGGCTTCCACGCTACCCAATCCCCGCTCATGGCTCGTTGCATCGAAAATGAAAAACACGGCAAATCAATATTTTACGGCAGTATGATAGCTGAAGGCTTTATTGCACTTGTATGGGCCACCGTTGGTATGACATTTTATCAATCACCGGAAATGCTACAAGAAACCTTAAATGCAGGCGGACCGGGTAAGGTTGTACACGATGCCTCTTATGCACTCATGGGCAGTATAGGCGGATTGCTTGCTATTATCGGGGTTATCATCCTACCAATCACGTCCGGCGACACAGCCTTTCGTGCAGCACGCCTCACCATTGCTGAGATGACAAACTTTTCTCAACAAGAAATTGTAAAGCGCTTAACCATTGCCGTGCCCTTATTTACCGTCGGAGCTATCTTAAGCCCAATGAACTTTGACATTTTGTGGAGATATTTTGGTTGGGCTAACCAAACTCTTGCGGCAGTTGTCCTTTGGGCAGGAGCTGCTTACTTGTATCGTAATGGACGATTCCA
>CAYJJP010000189.1:0-4770 GCA_964370525.1 uncultured Desulfovibrionaceae bacterium
TTTCTTTAGTATTGACTTTCAAAATCATTCCTAGTATCTTGCGCTCAACATCATATAAAGGAAGTATTTGTGAATCCAGCTCAAGTCACTACTGCTCTACACATGTTGATTGCCATTCAACAACCCGTTTTTTTATGGGGTGCGCCCGGCATAGGAAAAAGTCAAATTGTTACACAAGTAGCAAAAGAGAAAAACCATAACATTATTGATGTCCGTGCTGTCTTGCTCGACCCTGTGGACTTACGCGGATTACCGCATATCACGCAGGATAAAAAAGCTGCTTGGTGTCCACCGGCCTTTTTGCCAAAGGAAGATGACACCCAAAAAGGTATTGTTTTTCTCGACGAACTTAACGCTGCTCCTCCCTTGGTGCAGGCGGCCTGTTATCAACTTGTTCTTGACCGGCGCATTGGTGAATATGTTTTGCCCAGCGGCTGGACGGTCATTGCCGCAGGAAATGGCGAAAAAGATCGCTCGGTAACGCATCGCATGCCAACAGCTCTTGCCAATCGCATGGTGCACATTGAAATGAACACACAAGCTGACGATTGGCTGCTTTGGGCGCAAGCTTCTGGCATAGCGAAAGAAGTGCTGGCCTTTATACGCTTTCGACCTAAACTGTTACATGATTTTGATGCACAAAAGTCAGCCAAGGCTTTTGCCTCACCACGTTCGTGGGAATTTATTTCACGCATCTTACAAGCAAAACCCGATAGCTCCATTGAGTTTGAGTTATTTGAAGGTACTGTTGGCACATCAGCCGCCACAGAATTTATGGGCTTTTTGCAAGTTTGGCGTGATTTACCCACCGTTGAAGATATTGTGGCAAAGCCGCAAAGCATTGCCGTGCCCACAGAACCGGCCACATTATATGCCTTATGTGAAGCCTTAGGCGGCAAAGCAAACTCCGAAAACATTGAAAATATTGTCACATTTGCCCATAGATTGCCGGTAGAATTTTCGGTGCTCTTAATGCGCACCATTGTTTGTCACGACGAAAGCCTTGTCCACTCAAGCGCTTTTATGGGCTGGGCAAGTAAACACGCACATGTGCTCATGTAACACATTAAAATAATAACACATATTATTATGCAAGACACTCAAGACAATAGCACACAATCCGCCCATGAAATGATGCAAAAAGCTCGTTCACGCCTATTGCTCTCGCATCCTTTTTTTGGCTCGCTTGCGCTAAAATTAGAAATGAAGCCGGACAAAAAATGTGCAAACCTTTGGACTGACGGTAAGGTTCTGGGCTACAATCCGCACTTCATCGCCACCCTTTCCCTCGAACACGTTATGGGGGCGCAAGCGCATGAAATACTACATATAGCCTGTGGGCATCACATACGACGCAAGGGTCGTAATGAAAATATTTGGAATAAAGCCTGTGACTTAGCCATAAACGGGCTTTTGCACTCAGCGGGCTTTAGCTTGCCAAGTTCATACAAGCTTGACCTAAGCTATGTTGATCGTAGTGTGGATTCCATATATGTCGAACTTTTGCGCATATACGAGCAAGAAGCTCACGGCGGTGCTAAAAACGCAAATGTCATTGAAACCTTGACTAGAGAAGAACAAGCAAGCGGCGGCGGGGCTGCAAGCTCTGACGGCATGGAGGAAACAAAGCCGGAAGAACAAAGCAAGTCCGGTGACAATGAAAATGACGGCAACTCAAAAACAAAGCAAAACAGCACAATGTCTGCCCCATCTGATGAAGAGCTTAAGAAAACAGAAAAAAGCGAGGCGGAATTTTTTGGCGAAATAAAGGATCATCCGCTTCTTTCCGCCGACAATACTGACCACATGCAAGAAGTGGAGCTTGAAAATAAAATTAATATATCGCAAGCCATCCAAAACTCACAACATTTTGGTGACATTCCGCAAAATTTATTGCGTCTATACCAAGAAGTCATACGGCCTGATTTGGATTGGCGCATTTTGCTTGAGCGATTTATCGAAAGTTGCAACGAAGGCGACTACACTTGGTCCGTGCCCAACCGCCGCTATATTTCTCAAGACATTTATTTGCCCGCACGCAACGAGCAACGTATTTTAACCATTGGCCTTGCCATTGATTGTTCCGGCTCCATCGATACCGAAATGCTCAGCATTTTTTGCTCGGAACTCGAAAGCATTTTGGAAGCTTACGACAGCGATTTGTGCATTGTGTATCACGACACCAAGGTGCAGCAACATCATATATACAGACGAGAAGATCGCCCCTTGAACTTGCAACCCAAGGGCGGCGGCGGTACAGATTTTCGACATATTCCCGCCTATTTCGAACAAGAAAACATTAACCCAAAATGTCTTTTGTGGTTTACCGACCTTGAATGCGCACACTTTCCCGATGAGCCAAGCTACCCTGTGCTTTGGATAAGCAGTAAACATTCACAAAACCCTCCGCCTTTTGGCGAAGTTATATACATAAATGACACGGAGTAAATATGAAAATTAAATGGAAGATTGTCAAAAAAAGAGGAAATTTACGCCCCGTACTCACCTACTCATTTGTGGTGGAAGATTATGAAAGATGTTTGGCACTGCCGCCGGTGCGCATTTGCTCCAACATTGCTGAACCCATAGATTCATGGCAAGAGCACTGTTATCCTCAACTTCACGAAAGAGCCGATACTCCAAAATTTAAGGGCATGTATACCCTTGAACTGGCTTCGCACAAAAGCAACGGTTGGCCACAATCATTGCGCTTGCCTTGGCGTGAAAACAATCACTACCCTGAAATTGAAGAATCCTTCATTCTCTTACGAGAAGCCTTTGAACGTGAGCTGGCATTGGCTGATGCCTCGCAACCCATGGATGATGAAAACTTTCTCACCATCTCTGAGCAAGCAAGTCAGACCCTTGCCCCTACTGTCCTTGCCGAAAAATTTTTGCATTTTGCCAAGCGTAGCTCGGGAATCATGTAAAACGCACTTGCAAGCATTTGTATATTTAGAATAAATTATATTATTTTTCTCTAGTTGACCTTTTGCGTTTCACAGTGCTAAATGGCTAAAAGAAAATAGAGCCATCTCTAAAATGCGAGGTTAAACATGAAGGACGAAAAAGGGTTGTATTATTACCCAAAACCCAGCGATGTTAAAGTGCGTGTCTATGTAAGGCGTGGTGACGGTGGTAGCGTAGAGTTCCGCCTATGGCAAATGGAACATCCTGAAGTGTGGGACAGACATGAATGGTTGCCTGCCGAAGTTATAGAACAAGCCGCTGCCATGTATAAACAATTAGGACGTGGTGCCCCGGGGGCTGACCCCATGCTACTTTATGATGTTAAAGTTGGCGAAGCCTTACTTGCTGAGGCCGGGCTATGATTGGACGCTGGAGCCTAGAAAATACAGACAGTTTTGTCCGTGATTTAATTCGTGATTTTTGTTCAGTCTATGCCATTGTAACCGAACAAGAACATCGTTTTGCACGCTCCCGAACAATATCCTATGCTGTGCTTCGTGACCTCTTAGGTGAGGCCACACATAAAGGCGTTTTTTGGCGTCTAAAAGATACTGCGCATCATCTTTTTCGCAAAAAAATTGCACTAGCACAAGAATGCGATAAGCTTGGCTTACCTGTGCCCCACCATCACAGCAAAATATACGCCAAACACACCCAAAAGCAACCGCTAAATGATCAAGAATGTTCTGAAATACTCGTAGAAAGCATGTTAGACTGGTGTATTGGTTATGCTTTCCATGAATGCTGCAAGCTCAAAGAAGATGCCTTTCAACGCCAGCACTATTCTAACCGCCTATTACAAATCAAAAATAGAGCTGAGCACCACATGGATATTGCAGAAGCGCTCATGCCCTACACCGCCCAAACCAATGAAAGTATTGAGCGTGAGCTTGAACGAATTTTGGGCGTCCTTGACCAGATTTGTCAATTGCTTGTGAAATTTTTGCGCAAACAAGAACATAATGGCCCACTGGCACTGTTCTTAGCCAAGGAAGAAGAGTTTGCGAAAAGTACTTTACAAGGACATTTTGACGAGTTCATTAAAGCGCTTTATAACGGTGATATAGGTAATTATTATTTGCTAGCCGTCAAAACAAGCCTCCACGGAGGACACCTCCAAGACGCTCTTGATATTGCAGAAAAATTGCAAGAATACTTCAAAAACAACGCTACGGACGGCAACGAATGCTTACAAAATATACAAGAATGCATTGCAGCCTATAAAATAGCGCAAAACAATACGACCTTATAGGAGATTTTCATGAAAACAAAAAAACTATGTACATCAATTGCCATAATTTGTACGCTATTTATGCTCGGACTTATGGGCTGTGCAAAAAAAACTCCCGCCAATACCGCCAACCTTCCGCCGCTGGTAAAGCCGGTAACGCCAATCAGTGAAACGAAAAAAGAGACTGCTAAAAATAAAGCTTCCAAAGACGAAGCTTCCGTAGGCGGCTCAGCCAGCGACGAAGTATCCAAGGGAACACCAAGACGCAGCGGAAAATCCTATGTAACCCGTGGAGTTCGTTATTATCTACTTGCCAATAGCGATGGTTACGACGAAGTTGGCATCGGCACTTGGTACGGCCCCGGCTTTCATGGACGCAAAACTGCCAGCGGCGAAATATACAATATGCACGGCATGACCGCCGCACACAAAACACTCCCCTTCGGCACAAGAGTTCGTGTCACAAACCTAAAAAATGGCAAATCCATCGTGGTACGCATCACCGACCGTGGCCCCTTCTCACCCACAAAAATCATCGACCTCACTCGCAAGGGAGCTGAAATTTTAGG
>CAYJJP010000190.1:0-4759 GCA_964370525.1 uncultured Desulfovibrionaceae bacterium
ATCTTCTTCTGTGGTATAGCGTGAGAGGGAAAAGCGTGTGGAGCTATGCGCATAGTTGAAAGGAATGCCCATGGCGCGCAGAACGTGTGAAGGTTCGAGATTGCCTGAAGTACATGCGGAGCCTGACGAGGCGCAAATACCAAATCTATCAAGCATGAGTAAAATGGCTTCGCCTTCGATATTTTTGAAGGCAATGCTGAGGGTATTTGGCAATCTACTTTCAATATCGCCATTGACTCGGCTATCGGGTATGCTTTCCATGAGGGATTTTTCCAGCATATCGCGCAAGCGAATCATTTCTTTATTTTCTGACTCGTGGTGGAGCATGGCAAGTTCTGCTGCTTTGCCAAGACCTATGATATAGGGGACATTTTCAGTTCCGGCGCGGCGGCCTCTTTCTTGGTGTCCACCACGAAGGCTTGGGCGAAAGCGTGTTCCTTTGCGAATGTACAAAACGCCGATGCCCTTGGGGGCGTGGAGTTTATGTCCGGAAAGGGCGAGATAATCGGCCGGCAGTGTTTTAAGATCTATGGTAACCTTACCCACAGATTGAACTGCATCTGTGTGAAATACAATATCTTTTTCTTTAGCCATCTCTGCCATGCGTTGTATGGGATATATATTACCTACTTCGTTGTTGGCATGCATTACGGAAACGATGGCTGTATCTTTACGCAAGGCAGCGGCGTATTCATCAAGGTCAAGGCGACCTTTTTCGTCCACACCAAGATAGGTTGCTTCGTAGCCATTTTGCTCAAGATATTGTACAAAATTCAGGATGGCGGGATGTTCTACTCTTGTGGTTATGATATGTTTTTTCTTAGGTTGACTTTGCAAGGCAGACATAATGGCTGTATTGTCGCTTTCTGAACCGCAGGAAGTAAAAAGGATTTCCTCCGGTTGTGCGCCAATGAGCGTAGCCACTTGCTCTCTGGCTTGTTTTACAGCTAATCCGACCCTTCCGCCAAAAGAGTGCATACTTGAGGGGTTGCCATAAAAATCGCTCAAGTATGGAAGCATGGCTTCAACAACTTCGGGTGCCACGCGCGTTGTGGCATTATTATCAAGGTAAACAGTTTTCATTTTAGGCCTCTTGCACGTTAATTTTTTCATCCACAAGTTCACGCAAAGTTTTTTCCACAAGGTTTTTGATGGTCACTCCACTTGAGCGACAATCCGAACACCGCCCACGCAAGCTGACATACACTGTACTTCCCTCAACGTCTACAAGCTCAATATCCCCGCCATCAAGAAGTAGTTGCGGGCGAATTTCTTCATCAAGAACTTTAATAATGAGCTGCATTCTTTGTACATTACTCATACGAGGGCGAGCAGGAATTTTAATTTCCTCAAGTTTTGGTTTACCAAGTTCGTGCGCTAAAATTTCTTCAATTTGCTCAATGCAATCGCCACAAGCGCCGCCGGCCTTGGTAAAATAGGTCACTTCTTCTACGGTTTTTAAGTCATTTTCACGAATGGCGCGTTGAATTTGTGCGTCTGTAATGCCAAAGCATTTGCACACAAGCTTTCCTTCCTCATGGGCGTGTGGTACGGAAGGTTCACCTCGATAATTACGAATGGCAGCCTCAAGCGCTTCCTGCCCCATAACCGAACAATGCATTTTTTCTTTCGGTAGTCCCCCAAGACGACTTGCAATATCTTTGTTGGTTACGGCAAGAGCCTCTTCAAGAGTCATTCCTTTGATCATCTCGGTAAGAATTGAACTTGAAGCAATGGCTGAAGCGCAACCAAATGTTTGAAAACTTGCATCAAGGATACGATTGTTTTCAACTTTAAGGTAGAGCTTTAAAGCATCACCACAAGCAAGGCTCCCCACTTCCCCCACAGCATTGGCATCTTTCAAAGCTCCCACATTTTGTGGATTCATAAAGTGTTCTTGAACTTTATCTGTATAGTCCCACATTTTCCTACTCCTTTATATTGTGCTCTTGGCTACAACGAAATTCCGTATATATATATATTAGCTTTTGATGTTCTTACCCATGTATCTTGCAATGAGCAAGAACATTTATACGCTTATTCCGGCGCAAATCTATTTGCAAACATCTTGAGTTCCATATTTTTGAACATAGTCTTCAAGCGTCATTTCCCTAAGAAAAGAACGTAAATGCCCATCTAAATCTTCCCAAAAGGCTCTTGTGCTACAGCAATCATAGCGCTCACACACATCCTTTTTTTTCAAAATACAGCTCACGGGAGCTATTTCACCCTCAAGATGCATAAAAATATCTTCCAGAGTTATGTTCTTAGGATCTTTAGCAAGTCTATAACCACCGGAAGCTCCACGCACAGATTTTAAAATCTTCAAAGGTTTTAAGGAGCGTATGATTTGCTCCAAATACCCTGCTGAAATATCTTCCTGCAAAGCTAAGTTTTTTAACTGTACCAATTCTCCTTGCGGGTACGAGGCTAAATAAACTAAAAAACGCAACCCATAACGAGTTCGTGTGGAAAACCGCATATTTACTCCTAAGATTTAAATTGAAAGCAAAGTAATTTCATCGATCATCTTTGACGCGCCAAATTTTTGCGCCAACACCGCATAATTTTTCTTCAATATTTTCATAGCCTCTGTCAAGATGATATATGCGTTGAATGCGTGTCTTTCCTTGAGCAGCAAGCCCGGCAAGAACAAAGGCAGCACTTGCGCGTAAATCAGAAGCCATAACCGGCGCCCCTTTCAGCGAATGCACCCCACGTACCGTAGCGACACGTCCGGACACGGTGATATCTGCCCCCATGCGCACAAGCTCCGGCACATGCATAAAGCGATTTTCAAAAATACTTTCTTCGACTAAGGAATTGCCCTTCGTTAATGCCATAAGCGCCATGAGTTGAGCTTGCATATCCGTTGGAAATCCGGGAAACGGCTTTGTCTTAATGTCGGCACTACGCAAGCCCTCTACTCCGTGAGGACAAAACACCCGCAAACCTGCTTCTTGTTGTTCAAATGCAATACCCATAGTTTGCATTTTGTCAATGACTGCCTTCAAGGCTGTTTGTGGACAGTTTTTTACTAATAAATCACCGCCTGTTATGCCGGCTGCCACCAAAAAAGTGCCGGCTTCAATACGATCCGGCATGATAGTATATTCAACACCCTTAAGCTCACTTACACCCTGGACACGAATACAACTTGTGCCCTGTCCTTCAATTTTAGCTCCGCAAGCCACTAAATAATTGGCTAAATCTACTATTTCCGGTTCACGCGCCACATTTTCCAGTATGCTTTCACCTTCAGCCAAAACCGCAGCCATCAATACATTTTCAGTTCCGCCAACGGTTGGCATATCAAAAATAACGTGCGCACCGGTAAGCTTTTTACAGCTTCCAATAATATAGCCATCTTCAAGCTCAAAGCTGGCACCCATTTTTTCAAAGCCTTTGAGATGCTGATCCACCGGGCGAGCCCCAATGGCACACCCTCCGGGCAAAGCAACCTTAGCCTTGCCAATGCGTGCAAGTAAGGGACCTAAACACAAAACTGAAGCACGCATGGTTTTTACTAGATCATAAGGCGCTTCAGGGTGCAAGCTGCGCGGCAAAATATGCGCTTTGTTCTGTTCAAAAGACGCTTCGCATCCTAAAATATTCAATAATTTTATGGTCGTGTGTATATCTCTTAAATTTGGAACATTCAAAAAAGTAGTAGGATTTTGGGTAAGTATTGAAGCAAACAATATGGGAAGAGCGGCATTTTTTGAACCGCTTACACATATTTCCCCTTGTAGGGCAAGCCCACCTTCAATAACAAGACTCTCCATATAAAACTCCATGTGATTTAATATTCAACCCTTGTATAGAATTTTTCTGAAAAAATCCATAGTCTTTTACTGCCATTTCTACGCAAAAAAATATTTTAAATAAACTCAATAAAAAAACATATAAAACAAACTATTTACATAAAGCCAAAAAAAAATTGCAAAAAAATTTACAAAAACATGCAAATAGTGCTTGCCATTGAGCGCATGAAAGTATAGATAGTTTTCACACATGGCGGATGTAGCTCAGTAGGTAGAGCACCTGGTTGTGGCCCAGGTGGCCGTGGGTTCAAGTCCCATCATTCGCCCCATAAATTTACCCTACCATTCAGCGTGTAGGGTTTTTTTGTATATGCAAACTCCGCAAAAGATGCACGCGGTAAATATTATAACATCCCGAAGTGTTTTGCCATGCATACACCTACAATTACATAAAAATTCCCACCTCACATCTCAACTACAAAGATTTAATGACAGGTCGTATATATGTTAAAATATTCCATAATTATTCCCAGTCGTGGTGACAGACCAAGAGCTCTTGCCCATGCCCTTGATGCCCTTAAAATTTCTTGGGAGTTTGCAGGGCTTAACGAAAATGAGCTGGAAATCCTTGTGGGATTTGACGGCGTATATGGTGAAAGAGTTCGAGAATTTAAAAACGTACGCTATTTTGACCTGCCGCGTAACAATGACTATGGCAATGCCTTGCGCCATGCTCTTTTAAAAGTTGCCAAGGGGCAAAGAATTATCTTTCACGACGATGACAATGCCTTAACCAAGCAAGCTTTTTTATGTTACGAACAACATAACGATGTGGAAATGTTAATAGGCCGTATTGATGTTTCGCGCGCACACCCCATCCCCTATGTCCCCATACAAGAAGAGGGAAAACCACTCGTGCGCCAATGCAATATCGATCCCCTTTGCCTATGCCTTAGCCGCGAGCTGGTCTTTATACGCTGTTCCGGCTGGATTGG
>CAYJJP010000191.1:0-4753 GCA_964370525.1 uncultured Desulfovibrionaceae bacterium
AAAAAAATAATAAATCAGTGTTTCTTTACTTTTGATGTAGCCAATAATCAAGCGTGCTGTACAGGATTTCGGGTGCTATGGGTTTGGTTATATGGTCATTCATGCCATGTTCGATGCTTTTTTCCTTATCTCCCGTCATGGCATGGGCAGACATGGCAATGATGGGCAAGTCGGCAAATTGCGCTTGCTCTCGAATAAGCTTTGTTGCCGTTAATCCATCCATAATGGGCATTTGAATGTCCATGAGCACGCCATCGTATTTTTTTTGTGCAAGCATGTCGAGTGCTTCTTGTCCATTGTTGGCAATATCCAAGGTGTAATTATCTTTTTTTAAGAGTTCTTCAGCAATAAGTTGATTTATTTGATTGTCTTCCACCAAGAGTAAATGTCCGCCGGCATGTGTAGTTGCTACATATTTGTTTTCAGCCTGATTTATAGTAGCAAGCTGGCTATCATCAGCGAGGGGAAAAATGGTCGTAAAAATGAAGCTTGAGCCATGACCAAGCTCACTTTCCACACGAATGCCACCGTGCATTAATTCCACAAAACGCTTGGCAATGACAAGTCCAAGTCCCGTGCCGCCATATTTGCGTGTAACCGAGGAGTCAGCTTGCGAAAAAGCAGAAAATAGCGATTGTATTTGTTCTTGGCTAAGGCCAATGCCTGTATCTTTTACGGTAAATGTGCAGTGCAGTTTTTGGTCGAAGGTCTTGGTAGTTTCAATAATAAGCTGCACGCTACCTTGAGCGGTGAATTTAATGGCATTGCCAATCAAGTTTAAGATTACTTGTTTGAGGCGCAAAGGATCTCCAATGATTGGTAAATCGTAAAAACGCCCTTGTTCCACAATAAATTCAAGGCCTTTTTGTTCTGCGTTATGCTCCAATAAATTGACCACATCAGTACACACAGATTGCAGGGTAAACGGTAGCGCCTCCATTTCGAGCTTGCCTGCTTCAATTTTAGAAAAATCTAATATATCGTTAATAATGCGTAAAAGCTCATTGGTTGAGAACAGGGTTTTTCCTAAATAGTCACGTTGCAAATCATTGAGTTCGGTGTCTTCCAAAATATGCAAAAGTCCCAAAATGCCATTCATGGGCGTACGGATTTCGTGGCTCATATTGGCTAAAAATTCGCTTTTAACTTGTGCGCTTTTTTCAGCAGCTTCCTTAGCTTGTTCAAGTTCGTGCATCATACGTTTGCTTTCTCGCAGATCATGTGCATAACATATGAATGTTTCTTCATTATTAAGATGTGCATTAACTAATGTTACGTCCATCGGCAAGGGGTGGCCGCAAGTGTCGTTGATAACAATTTCAAATTGAGCCTTGCCTTCAAGAGCGGCCAGTGCGCTTTTTTCTTCTATAAGTAGTTGCGTGCTGATGCCACCAGGTTGTTTTTCAGGAAATTGACCGTGGAAAATGTTCAGATATTCTTCTTTTGATGTGCATTGCATTAGCTCTAGAGCTACGCTATTGCAATCCAAAAGTTGAAAATCAACATCAAGTAGAAGGATGCTTAGCGGTACGCCATTGATGATGCCCTGAATGCGCTGTTCTGCCAGTAAGGCGTTTTTCTTGTTGCTTTCTTCTGCTCGTAAATCTTGTAGATAGGCAACTACCATGTGTTCGCCGCGATACTTGGTGCGTACCGCATAGATTTTTGTAGGTAGTTCTTCTCCACGAATACTTTTTCCCATCCAAAAGCATTCAGCCGAACCTTCGGTAAAGGTTTTAATAAGTTCTTTTTGAATTCTTTCAAACGAAAGCATGCCGTCTGGTTGATATTCAGGTACAAGCTTATTAAAGTTTTCAATAAAGTCATGTGCTTTGTTAAGTCCGAATGTCTTCGCCAAGGCTTTATTGCAATGCACCAAGGTTAGTTCTTGGTTCCAAATTAAGGTTCCAAAGGGATTGAAGTCAAGCATAAGACGTGTATAATCATCGGCTTCGCGCAGTTTTTCCATGGTTTCAAGGTGTTCGCGTAAGTCTTTCATGAATGCAAGGATGACTTGCTGGCCTTGGAGGTGGCTGCTGATTAAGGTCAAGTCAAAGGGAATGCTTTCACCGCTTGGGCTTACCTGTGTCCATTGCGTATGCACTCGTCCATTTTTTATAACCTCTTGTACAAGCTGCTGCCCTTTATCAGCACTTTTTTGCCCATCGGGTTGGTATTCGGGGGTGAGAGTTTCAAAGTTTTTTATGTACTCTTCTTTGCTTTCAAAGCCAAAGATACGGGCTATTTCCAAGCTTGTTTCAAGAAGGCGATTATCCGTTGACCAAATTTGCGCTGAAAGCGGCATATTGTCTAGCAATAGCTGCATTCGCTCAGCATACATATCCACTTCTTTTTGTGAACTTTCCAGTTTGGCAACGGTACTTTCGAGGTTGCGTTCAAGGGCTTTTTGTGCGCCGATTTCCACAATAACGCCTACAATTCCCTTTGCGTTGCTGCCTGCAACCTTAAATCCCTTGCTCCAAAATAAAACAGGGTGCGTGACATTTTGAACGGTGTATTCTATTTCTACATGCAATTCGCCGGTATTTTCAATGATATCTAGGTCATGCACATGGTACTTAACGCGATCTTTCTCGGAAAAATATTTTACGTCGCAGAGTGTTTTTTGCAAGACATCATCTTTATTTACTCCAAAAAAATCCGTATAGGCTTTGTTGGCAATTTGAAACCTTGCTTCGCTGTTTTTTGCAAAAAATGGCACAGGCGCAGCCTCTATCACAGATTCATAAAAATCCAAGCGAGTCTTTTTTTCTTCAAAAGCTGCAAGTAAATCATTGTATTCTTCAACAGAAACGCTGTCATGCTTTGCTTTATGCGTAAATTCTTTCATAGCAATCTCAATGGTAAAATATTTCGAAGCAACTCATACATAAAAAAGCTTGAAAACACAAGTCAATTTTCGTGCATGAACTTACACAAACTTAAAGCGATATTCTTGTTTAATAACTGGTATTTTTAATTCAAAATTTCTAAAAAAATGAAATGTATTCTTGACATATTTTGTTTCCTAAGTTATTTACTATTCTAAAGAAATTCTAAATATTTTCTAAGAGGTGCTTCTATGTATAACAGTCTAAGTTTATTATCTGAAATGTATGTTTTTCGGTGTAAACAAATCTTTGTGTTTTTAGTGTTTGTTTTTACCTTGGCTGTGGGCATGGTGCAGATGACTGTGGCGATGGCGGCCATTAATCCAAGCGGGACCACCGTTATTGCACCGATAACAAGCAATACTGATGATGAATTCATAAATCACGGTACCATCGACCTCAAGTCAGATGATCCGACCTACGGCGTTACCGCACCTGCCTTGGGACCTACTACTACAAATAATGATAAAAAATCTTACACAATAAGAAATTCCATAACCGGCAACATCACTCTTGACAGTATAGTGCATAATATAACAATCGGTCAGACTCGCACATTCAGCCATGCAATGTCTGCGACTTCAAATGCCGTCGCAAGTCATGCACTGACAAATGATGGTGAAATTAGCTTTAAAGATCTTTACGGGGGTGCAACCTCCGAAATAACCTCGTATGGTATGTATTCAGAAACTAATGGGATAAATTACCTGGAAAATACCGGTACAATATCCATGGAACTTACTCAAGGCAACCTTCCGCACGCACATGGTTTTGTTGGTATGTTTGCCAAAACTCATGCCCCAAACTCCCCTGCCGGTGAAGTAACTCTTTTGAACAGTGGAAATATTACAACCAAAGAGGGCTTTAATAGTGAGTTAGCTATTGTTGGTATGTGGGGTCAAGGCGCTTCCTCATTAGAAATTGAAAACAGCGGAAAAATAAATTTGTTTAATGCCGGAGCCGGTAACATTTATGGAATGCAAGCTACTGAGTTGGTAGCAGGGGGGAGCGGTCATATTCTGCAAAATATCATCGGCGGTGAAATAAAAATTGAGAGCGAGGCGCTACACTCCTACATCTATGGGATGTATGCCAAGGGTGAAGGTAACCATTCCTTGTTCAATGAAGGTAGTATTGACATGTCAGGAAAGTCTTACGCTTATGGTTTGTCAGCCACCGGTTTAGGTAATCATACCCTTGTCAACGACGGAGAGATGACAATTAGTAGTGAGGCAGATGAGATTTATGCTTTATATGCGCAAACTTCGGGTGCTGGCGAACATACTCTCACCAATAATGAGAAAATCACCTTGACAGGTGGACAAAGTGTCAAAGTGACTGCGCTCTATGCCGAGGGCAATGGAAATCATAAACTTGAAAACGCCGGTGAGATAGTAATTAAATCCGGGACTGGTGGTGTCGAACTTGTAAGAGCTCTCTATGCCGAGGGCGAAGGAGCTCATTATCTCAAGAGTACAGGTACGATAAGCATTGACGTTGAAAATAGTACCGGGGTCAAAGTTTTTGGCCTTTATGCCTTTGGCAACGGAAGTCATACCCTGCTTAATGAAAACAGTATTAGCATAACCAATGCCCAAAATGACGTGAGGGGACTACATGCTGATACAGCTTCATTAGCAGGAGTGGGATCTCATTATATTAAAAACTTAGGGGTTATTACCATAAAAGGGCTGAGTGAATTATATGGTATTAGCGCCGAAGGTGATTTTGATAGTGCTGTGCGCGCCGGACATAAGATTGAAAATTTGAGCGATATAAATATTGTAGCAACGCATGGCGCAGCTTATGGTATTGCTGTTGACGGCAAGGGAGCACATGACATAAGTAACAGTGCTAAGATT
>CAYJJP010000192.1:0-4753 GCA_964370525.1 uncultured Desulfovibrionaceae bacterium
GTGATAAATGGTGTGATAAAAAATATTTTTTTACATCTAACACGCTAAAATATAAAACACATAAACCTGTCTCCTAAGCGGTAGGCCACAAGTTCGATTCTTGTCGGGTGCACCAGATATTTAAAGGGCTTACGTTAAACAGCGTAAGCCCTTTTTTTATTTATGGGATATTGTTCTGCATTAGAAGCTATCTTACAATTGTGCGATAGCGCATCTTGAGGAGCTTCTAGTCGTCAAATTGCTGCATAGCCACCGCAGCAAGCCAAAAATTGCGCTTTTTGGGGTAGTGATGTCTCATAATTCAGCTCAGGCTGAATTGTGAGATGCGTTCTAGTGAGTCTAAATTGGGTTTGGTTTTATTATTTTGAAATAAAAATGAAATATTAGCTCACAATGTTTTTTCTTTTGTTATCTTTGATTCGCCCAATGTATGTATAAACTTATTTGTTGGTACTATTTTTTTGTGTTTTTGATGTACCTACAAGAATATCGAACATGTTAATAATACTCATTAGATAGCAATAGACTGTAAAAGTGAGGAAAACAGACAAAAAATTAAGGCTCACAAGGGTTTATAGTCCTTATGAGCCTTTAATATTTTATTGATTGGTGGAGGCGGGGAGAGTCGAACTCCCGTCCAAAAACGGTCCACAACAAAGCGTCTACAGGTTTAGGTTAGGCTTAATTCTCGTCGCAGATGTAGCCCCCAACCAGGCGATCTTTGACCAGTTCGCTGCAAGATTTTCGCCTTGGCACCAGCAAACGCATACCTTGGCTAGCCTAATAAAGTGTCGCCGCACCGGATTATTAGGCGTCATCCGGATTGACGAGGTCATCGAGTGACCGTTGCCGCGCTGGTATTAAGCAGCGTAGGCGTAGTCGTAATCGTTCTTAGCAATTACTTTTGTGCCGCTTTTTACGAGGCCAGCGGCGCCTCGACCTGCAACTTTGGCTTCATCATCCCTGTCGAAACCAATGCGCCCCCAAAAGAGTATATACTCCCTACGGAAGGTCATTAGTTATATATTTTATGTGAAAAAGCAAGTATTTTTTTAAGGTCGTTGTAGAAGCTATTTTATAATACGTTATCGCATAATTATAAGATGCGCTCTAGAAAACTCAAGTGGATCAGTGTTTGGTTATTTTTCCCGAAAAGCCCTTTGCTGTGTTTTCAGCAAGGGTTTAAGTAAATAATCTAGTATGGTTTGTTTACCAGTAAGCACATCCACCTCTGTGACCATACCTGCCATAATGGGCAAATCTTGCTCACCATGCTGAAGATATGATTTATCTGTGCGCACTTTAACATTATAAAAGGTTTCGCCTTTTTGATTTTCAATGGTGTCTGCGCTGATATTTTCTACTGTAGCATCCATGCCCCCATACACCGAAAAATCATACGCTGTAACACGCACTTTAGCTCTCAGCCCAGGGCGAAGAAAGGCAATATCTGCGGGGCTAAATTTAGCTTCAATAATCAAAGAATCATCAAGAGGGACGATTTCCATAACCGTAGCTCCAGGGGCAACAACTCCACCAATGGTATTGGCAAGAATGGTCTTGATTACACCACGCACAGGTGAGCGCATTTCTGTACGTTGTACTTTATCATCGCCTGCGCTTAAAAGTTCAACAATGGAAGTGTATTGCTTGCGCATTTCGCTGAGCTCTTTATAATACTCATGTTCCAATTCTGCTTTGCGCAAATTATAACGCTCTGTGGCTTCTTGAGCGGCAACTTCAAGGCGAGGAATGGAGTGCTCATATCCGGCCATTTGTGTTTTAAGGTCTTGTAGCTTTTGCTCAAGGTCAAGAAATTGCGCTTGAGAATAGGCCTTAGATTTAAGAGCGGGTAGTGCTAGCTCTCTTTGTTTTTGGGCAATGTTAACACTGGCTTCTGTTTGCTTTTTAAGCTCTTTTTGTTCTTCAGCTTCACGAAGTCTGGTTTCACTTTGCAATAAAAGCACTTGCAATTCTGATTCATCTCGAATGCGTGCTGACTGTAGCAATTCATTTTGACTGATAACTAACTCTTTTTTTTCTAAAACTTCTGGTGGATACGCTGCTTGTCCTCCGTCAATTAAGGCTTCAAGTCTGGCAATGTTAGCCGCAAGGTCTAAACTACGAGATAAAGCTTCTCGGTATTGGCTGTCAGCAGTTTTATTATCAATACGTAAAATAATCATATCTTTTTCAACTACTTGACCTTCTCGTACAAGAATTTCTTGCACAATGCCACCCTCTAAGTTTTGCATACGCTGGACACGTTGAGAGGGGACAACTTGCCCCATGCCTCTAACCATTTGGTCAACATCGGCAAAACCTGCCCAAATCAGTAAAATAAGAACACTTAAAGCAGAAAACCAAACCAAGCGTATGGATGAAATGGAAGCGTCAATATCGTAAATATTTGAACTTCCAGTGTATGTACTTTTAGGTGAAGACGAAATCTCATCGAAAGTTTCTTTGTTTGGTATAGATGCTTGAGAATCATTAAGCATGATTTCTTTTTTTGTTTCCTGACTAACATTCATTATCTGTTCCTACGCTGCTGCCAGTAGTACCGACGGGACTTCTTTCTTGTTTGTCGTAATTTAACACTTCACTTGTGGGTTTACTCCAAATTATTTTGCCTTTTTCCATGGCAGCAACAGTGTGCACAAGTTGCAGTAGTACAGGTTTATGCGTAAAAATAATCAATGTTTTATCTTTGATAAAAGGTAATATTCGTTGAACAAATCTATAAGAAGAAGCGTCGTCCAATTGTGCTGCTGGTTCGTCCAAAATAATAGTGTGTGGGTTGCCAAGTAAAGCTCTGGCAAGTGCCACACATTGAGCTTGCCCGCCTGATAAACCAACCCCTCTTTCGCCTACAGGCATATCAAGCCCAAGAGGGTGGTCACTGACAAAGTCCATAACTCCTGCTATGGTTGCGGCTTGTATAATATCTTCTTGACTGTAGGGGCTTGCATGTGGCCATGCTAAGGCAATGTTATGACGTACAGTCCCTTGAAAAATACGGATTTCTTGAGGTAGGAAGCCAATTCTATTTCGAAAGGGACGCATAGGCATATGAAGCATATTCACACGCCCAAGCATAATGCGTCCTTCTGTGGGGGTATAAAGACCGGCAAATAAGCGAGCTAGGGTTGATTTTCCAGAGCCTGACGCGCCCACAAAGCCTAGCTTTGCCCCAGGCTGAATGATCATAGTAATATCTTTTAGAGCCGTCATTTGAATATTTTTTTCGCTACCTGATGGATAGCAAAAGCCAACCTTTTCTAGAGAAATGGGTACTGTTAAGGCCTGCTCAGGTAGATTTTGAAATTCGTCTGGGTTTTCTTTGGGCATAGCCATAAGCCTACCCATGCGTTTTAAGGTCATGGTGGTTTGTTGTAAATCTGCCAAAACTTGAAGCAAGGCACTTAAAGGAGCGGCTATGCGACCGAATAAAATCACACAAGCAATAAGCCCTCCTGTGGTCATAAGCCCTTCTGAAATGCGGTATACGCCTGCAATAACTACAAGAACGGTTAAACAGATATTGAATAATGCCATACCTTGAGAAGTCATCATGGAAAGAGCGGTGCTGTGAATATGCGCGTCAGCGGCTTTAGCGGTTTTTTCATTCCAAGTTTTTAAAAGAGGCTCTTCCATACGCGTTGCCCGTATTGTTTCAAAGCTTGTGGCAATCTCAGAAAGAAATGATTGTTTTTCAGCATTGGTACGCATGGTGTTTTGAGAGGCACGATAACATATTTTTTGCATCAACACAGGAACAAGAAGTAAAACAGGTATGGCGCATAAAGGAATAAATCCAAGATTGCCACCTAGGTAAAACATAAAGAAAATAAAAAGTAAGATAAAGGGGATGTCAGTAAGAACAAGTATGGTACGTGATCCAAGAAAGTTACGCACATACTCAAGCTCTCGCACTCGAGCAATAAGTGCTCCTACATTTCCGGTTTCTTTAGACATATATAGGAAATCAAGGCGAACTTGCATTAAAGAATGCATGAAAATATTTTGTAACTGTACATCAGCATTGCGACCCGCAATATCTACAAATCGTATTCTCGCTATTCGTAGAAAAAAATCTAAACCTGAAGCAATGAACATGCCAATAGCTAACACCCAAAGGCTTTCAAAAGCATTGTTGGGCACAATACGGTCATACACATTCATAATAAAAAGCGGCATAGCTAAGGTTAAAGCATTAACTATCAGTGATGATACAAGCACATGCCCATAAAGCTTTGAGTATCGAGCTATAACGCCCCAAAACCAATGTTCAGATGGTGGCATATTTTTTCTTTTGTTAAATGGTGTAAAAAATCTTAGATAGTGCCGTTAAATGCGTCTTTTTGGTTGTTTATGCGTCAGATTTTACGCGTTTTTATGGTTGCTGTCTGTATACACATGCTTTGAGAGAGTGTATACAGACATACATGACCGAAAAAGCCTGTGAAACCTGACGCAGAGAGAACCGAAAAGGCGTTTATGTGAACACGCTCTAGAGACAGCCCCTAGAACGCATCTCATAATACAGCATGAGCTGAATTATGTTATAGTATTTTAAGTTGAAATTACTATATATCTCCGAGTCAAACTGTCGTTAGAAGCTATTCAAAATACGCTGTCACGTAATTATGAGATAGCTTCTAAATTAGTCTAACAGTCTGTTAAAACTCAAGTTTAACCATAACCTTTCCGCCGTGGCTGGTCTGCTTGGCTCCGTATGCGCCGTCATAGT
>CAYJJP010000193.1:0-4740 GCA_964370525.1 uncultured Desulfovibrionaceae bacterium
GTTTGCCTTGTTCCAAAGTCTGCCTACACGGTATTTTAATTTCAAATTTTTTTTTGAGGGGGAACTTTTGCTGGCGCCAAAAAGTTCCCTCCCCCAGTATTTTCTATTAAATTAGAATGCCGTGAGTATGCCTACAGAAAATGATTTTTCAAGTTCTCTATGAGAAGGTGCTTAATCGTCATCGCTATCATTGTCATTGTAATCGTAGTCATCACCGGAAGAGTCTCTTTTTTTATCACTTTTCTTAAAGAGTCCGAAGACTTTTTTCAAAATAAAATAAATAATCCAAAGGATAAAAAGAATAGAAGCGATGCCGATACTAAAATTTCTCACAAAGTGCTCATCTTCATTGGCAAAGGCAATGCTTGGCACAGCAAATAAGAAAGCCAAAATCCAAAAATAAATATTTTTCATACAAAAACCCCACAAATAAATTTTGTTTTAAAAAGACTACTTACATTCAAATTTTTTAGCAACACTTTTTATTGTACTTTCTTCACCAAGGCATCTGCGGTACCGTCAGCCATTTGCAAATGAATATCTTGGCCGCTGTGTAATTGCGTCACTGAGCGCAAAGCTTTACCGCTGGCATCTTGCACCAGCGCATAGCCTCTTGTTAAGGGGGAAAGTGGATTAGCACCCCTGAGTTCCGCTTCAAGCCTTTGCAATAACATCTCACTCTCATTGATATGGCGTTGCATATTGGGGGACAGCGTGTCTGCACAGCGCATAAGAGCTTGCTCTTTGTGTGCAAGGCCTCGTTCGGTGCTATGTGCAAGGCGCAACTCAAGAGTTGCTATGTTATGCTGCAACATGTCAAAATTATTATGCATATTGGGAAGTTTCTGTTGTAAAACATCGATGTTGCGCCGTTTATTTTCGAACGCTTTCTCTGTATGCCATTGCAGCTTTTGCGAGAGCTCTTGAAGCCGTTCTTGCTTTCGTTGTAAGGCGTGCAAGGGTGAAAGCCACTTTAAGGCTTGTTCTTTATGTATAAGTTTTTCCGAAAGTTTTTCCAGATGTCTATGCATGGCATTGCCCAGCGCCATTTCAAGCGAATCGACATTTTGCATATAATCTTCACGGGATTGCCATAAAATCTGCGCCGCATGTGTGGGAGTAGCTGCTCGCACATCGGCTGTCAAATCTGCAATGGAAATATCCACCTCATGCCCAATGCCTGCAAGCACCGGCAATGGCGACATAAAAATCGATTTCGCTACGATTTCTTCGTTAAATGCCCATAAATCTTCCAGCGATCCGCCACCACGAATGAGCACAATAATTTCTGGCGCATTATTTGGATCAAGCTGTACTTTTTGATTTATCATTTCAAAAGCTTGCACAATAGCAGGCGCGGCTGCATCGCCTTGCACCGGAACAGGATAAATGTCAATGTTAGCGGCAAGCCCGCGCGTGTCGGCAATGCGCAAAAAGTCTTGAATCGCCGCTCCGCTTGGTGCGGTAATCACAGCTACACGCCTAGGATGTATCGGAAGCGGGCGTTTGCGCCCTTGGCTAAAATAGCCTTGTGCTTCAAGCCGTATTTTCAGCGCCTCAAAAGCAGCATACAAAGCACCGCGCCCGCCTTCTTGCACCAGCGAGATAATAAGCTGATAGCCACCACGAGGTGCATATACAGAAATATTGCCGGCACACAACACTTCCTGTCCGTTAACAAGTTTTTCAGCCATGGAAGGGCGAGGCCCATCTTCAAAAACTTCTCCGGTAAGCGGGTCAAATGTTTCTTCTTTGCGCTGAGCGTGTTTGAACCACACGCAATTAAGCAGAGCATCTTGATCTTTCAAGGCAAAGTACAAATGCCCCGAACTTGGTCGGGCAAGATTACTTACTTCTCCCTTCACCCACACAAAGGGAAAATGTTTTTCCAAATTTCCCTTTATGTTGGCAGTAAGTTCGCTTACGCTGAATATGGTACTCAAGCAATAATTCCTATATATTTATAAAATATAACGGCTTAAGTCTTTGTCTTCACGCACATCTTTTAAATGGTCGCGCACATAGGCTTCATCCACAAGAACCTTTGTTCCGGGCTTATCCGGAGCATCAAAAGAAATCTCGGCAAGGATTTTTTCCATAATGGTATAGAGGCGCCGTGCACCAATATTTTCGGTTTCGTTATTGGTTTCCTCTGCAAAACTAGCTATTTCCTCCAGTCCACCGGCAGTATACTCCAAATGTATGCATTCAGTATCAAGCAAAGCAGCATATTGACGGGTAAGTGCGTTGTCCGGCTCAGTCAAAATGCGTAAGAACTCATCTTTTCCAAGAGCTTGTAATTCAACACGCAGGGGAAAGCGTCCTTGTAATTCTGGTATAAGATCCGATGGCTTACTAAAGTGAAATGCACCGGCAGCGATGAAGAGCACATGGTCTGTGCGAATCATGCCGTATTTTGTATTGACCACACTGCCTTCAACTATGGGAAGTAAATCACGCTGAACGCCTTCGCGTGAAATATCTGACGAACGCTGGGAGGACGTGCTGGCGATTTTATCGATTTCGTCAATAAAAATAATGCCGCCATTTTCCACACGTTGGCGGGCAAGCTCCATGATGGCATCTTCGTCCACTAACTTGTCGGATTCTTCCTGCACAAGCACAGTGAAAGCTTGGCCGATTTTCATTTTGCGTCGTTTAGGCTTTGGCGGAAAGGCTTTGCCAAACATATCTTTCATTTGCGACCCCATGCTTTCCATGCCGGGAATGGCAAAAACATCAATGCTTGGGCCGGATTGTTCCATAACTTCCATTTCAACTTCTCTATCATCCATAAATCCTAGACGAAATTGTTGGCGTAGTTTTTCACGAGTGGAATCACGGCTGCTATCCATGCCAAAGGATGCCGGCAAAAGTAGGTCAAGCAAGCGAGATTCCGCGGCAGCTTCCGCAGCGGCTTTGACGCGGCCATTTTCTTCTTCACGCACAAGTTTAATGCTAATCTCCATAAGATCACGCACCATAGACTCTACATCTCGTCCAACATAGCCAACTTCTGTAAATTTTGTGGCTTCCACCTTCACAAAGGGCACAGCGCACAATTTAGCAAGGCGGCGTGCAATTTCTGTTTTGCCCACACCGGTTGGCCCCATCATAATGATATTTTTCGGTGCAACTTCATCGCGTAATTCTGTGGGAAGCTGGTTGCGGCGCCAGCGATTACGCACAGCCACAGCAACCATACGCTTTGCCTGCTCTTGGCCAATAATATATTTATCAAGTTCTGCAACAATTTCACGGGGAGTTAGGGTAATCATGACACACCTCTATAAAAATTTCTCTGCGGCTTTTGTGGGCTGCCAGTGTAATATAATCACCGTATTTTAATTTGCAATGCCTTTGAATCTACATTATATAAAGCTATGGACACTTTTTTGCTTTGGAACATATATTATGGGCCTATCCTCTTGATATTAGGCATAGTTTTACAGGCTCTTTTTCTTTATAAAACACATTTTTCCTTTGCAATTCCTTGCGCCGGAGCGTTTTGTATAAGCGTTGTTGCTTATGTAGATAGTGATATTGTACTTTTTGTGGGGCAAATGGCGTTGCTTTTTTTACAATTTTGTATGCGGAGAAAAAATGTCTAATTCTGTACTACTGCGCGCTTTTTCCTTTATTGTTGTGTTATGCTTGGCGTTTTTTTTATTTTTTGTTATGGATATAGGAAAGACGCTCGATAAAGAATGGATGGACAATTTTGTACGCAATCAAGGTGTTCAAGGTGTTGTAATTTATCTGGGAATTGTAACAATACTCACAGCCATGGGCATTCCTCGTCAAGCATGCTCATTGCTTGGTGGCTATATTTTTGGCATGTGGCTGGGAACACTTTTTGCGACAATTGCCAATGCCATGGCCTGCTGTCTGTGCTTTTGCTATGCACGGTTTTTGGGGCAAAAATGGATTCGTGAGAAATATGCACACAAAATGCAAAACTTCACGGATTTTATTTGCCAATCTCCCTTTATGCTCACGCTTGTTGTGCGCATAATCCCCTTAGGAAGCAATTTTTTAACCAATTTTTTGGCCGGAGTAAGCCCCATTCCGGCACGCTCGTTCTTAAGTGGCTCTGCCATTGGTTTTAGCATTCAAAATTTTATTTTTGCCACCATGGGAAGCGGCTTGCACCTTGAAGGAACACGCAAATTTATCATAAGCGCCATATTGTATATTGTTTCACTTTCCTTAGGATTCTGGGTGTATAAGCGATATAAAATGCACAAAAATAATTACACGCCCAAATAGCACTTGCTTTTTTAAGATGAAGTGATTATAATTTTTGCTCACCAATATTTTATGGGGACGCATTGGTTTCGACAGGGATAATGAAGCCAAAGTTGCAGGTCGAGGCGCCGCTGGCCTCGTTAAAAGCGGCAACAAAGTAATTGCCAAGAACGATTACGACTACGCCTACGCTGCTTAATACCAGCGCGGCAACGGTCACTCGATGACCTCGTCAATCCGGATGACGCCTAATAATCCGGTGCGGCGACACTTTATTAGGCTAGTGAAGGTATGCGTTTGCTGGTACCAACATGAAAATCTTGCAGCGAACTGGTCAAGGATCGCCCGGTTGGGGGCCACATCTGCGACGAGAATTAATCCTAACCTATGCCTGTAGACGCTTTGATGTGGACTATTTTTGGACGGGAGTTCGACTCTCCCCGTCTCCACCAAGTAAAGAATTTACAAATCCCCACAAGACACTTAAAGTCT
>CAYJJP010000194.1:0-4711 GCA_964370525.1 uncultured Desulfovibrionaceae bacterium
ATGCAAAAGGGTATACTGTTAAATAACTTGGGGCTGTACATAAATATCAGCGGGATAAGGCATAAAGCGGCAATCCACTCTGTCCCCATGTTGAAGCGTTTGATGAGCATGCGTTGCAAGAAGGTTTGCACTCCGCCCCAAAGTAAAGCTTCGGGCATGGGAAAGTTAAGAGCAAGCCCGATGAATGTTTGCACAATGCCGCCAATGACAGGAATAACCCATTCAGCTTTAATGCTCATATTTCGGGGGATAAGGCAGATGATGCCAAAATACACGGCAAATATGGGCGCTGCATAGCGCCCTGGATCGTCAGGGCTTAAATCAATGGTCATGGCTGCACACATAAAGGCAAAAAAATGAACAAGAACACGCAAGGCAAGGCTTCTTGCCATGCTAAAGGCTTTGCTAAGCCAAGATTTGGGTTTTTCCAAGGATACGTTGGACAAAGCAGAGCTCACCGCATTTACGGTATCGGAGACACCGGGAGTATTGTTTCTTACTATCTCTACTTGTTGGTTTTGTGCTTTTTTTCTTCGAGCAAGCATAGCCGCGGTATTTATTGGAGCAGAACCTTTCTTATTGGAATTTTGCATATGTACATCCTTAATTGATGAAAAATATTAATGAACAATATTTTACGATATGGAAGAGAAGAAGTCAATAGTATTTAATGTGCTGAATTAAAATGATAATTGTCTTTTGTTTTTTGTATTGGCTCTTCTTTAATTTCTCATTGCATAAATGCTAAAAAGTATATACATTCAAATAGCTATATGTGGCAAAATACTAATTTTAATTTTTGGATGTGTATTGATGCAAACATCTTCTACCAATTCTGATGACAGCATAGAAATTACAGCTTCCGTGGACCGCATAGTTTTTCACAATGCTGAAAACGGTTACACGGTTATGCGTCTTACTGTACCCAAAACGAAGGATACCATTACTGCTGTTGGGCATACTTCAGCACCTCAAGTGGGTGTGCAATTGCGTATTGTGGGAAAATGGGTGCAAAATGCACGCTTTGGTCGCCAGCTTAGTATGGAGAGTTATGACGAGGTGTTGCCGGCTTCCACTGAAGGTATTCGCCTGTATCTTTCGTCAGGGTTGCTTAAGGGTGTGGGGCCGTATATGGCAGGAAAGATAGTCGAAGCCTTTGGCACAGATACAATACGTATTTTAGATGAAGAGCCACAAAAACTACTTAAAGTTTCCGGTATTGGAAAAAAAAGTTATGAGAGTATAGTGAATGGCTGGGCAGCGCACCGTGGTGTCCGTGAATTGATGATGTTTTTGCAACCACATGGCATTACAACAAATTATGCTATTAGGATTTACAAACACTATGGGGCTGAAGCTCTTGAAGTTGTGAAGGAAAATCCCTATCGCATGGCCATGGACATACGAGGCATTGGCTTTGTTTCTGCAGATAAAGTAGCGCAAAAGCTGGGATTTTCTAACGATAGCCCGCTGCGAGCCGAAGCCGGGCTGCTCTATACTCTTTCCAAATGTTGCGACAATGGGCATGTGTATGTGCCGCAAGACCAACTTGTGAATAAGACCTCCGACGAGCTTGAAATTCCCCACGATTTGGTGGAAAGTGCCATTGGTAGCGTCCAAAAACAAGAGCGTATTGTTGTGGAAGAAATGGAAGGCGAACTAGGTATCTTTTTGTCGCGCTATTATCACTATGAAAGTAAAATTTCTTTTTATTTGAAAAGAATACTTAATTCCCCCAAGTCAGTAAATATTCGAGAGCCAAAAGCTCTGGTGGAAAAAGTGCTTGCTTCCCTAACTATAACCCTTGCCAAAGAGCAGGAAGAAGCTATTTTTACAGCCACCCAGTCCAAGGTCATGGTGCTTACGGGCGGGCCGGGTACGGGTAAGACCACGATTATCAATGCGATTATTAAGCTATTTAATTCAGTAGATGCAAAAATATTGCTGGCAGCTCCCACGGGGAGAGCCGCAAAGCGCATGGCTGAGGCAACTAAGCGTGAGGCCAAAACCATACATAGGCTTTTGGAATATAATCCCGGCGAAGATGGCTTTGCCCGCAATGAGGACAACCCCCTTGCTTGTTCCTTGCTCATAGTTGATGAAGCATCCATGATGGATACCATGCTTTTTTATCATTTGCTTAAAGCCACACCTCTTGGCAGCACGCTTATTTTTGTGGGCGATGTTTTTCAGTTGCCGTCGGTCGGTTCCGGAAATGTGCTTAAGGATATTATTGCTTCAAATGTGTTGCCGGTAGCGGAGCTGTCAGAAATTTTCCGCCAATCGCAAGAGAGTGAAATTATTCGTAATGCGCATTTTATCAATAGTGGGCAAGTGCCGTCCCTTGAGGCGAACAAAAATTCGCTCAGCGATTTTTATTTTATTCACCAATCGGACCCTCAAGAGGTAGCGGATATGGTGACGAAATTAGTAAAAGAAAATATTCCTCGTCGCTTTGGAGTTGACCCTCTTGAAGACATACAGGTTCTCACTCCCATGCATAAGGGTAGTGTTGGTTCCGAAAATATGAATATACTTTTGCAAGCTACGCTTATAAAAAATAAAGAGCGGAAAATCACTCGAGGTGAAAAAGTGTTTTATCTCGACGATAAAGTTATGCAAATTCGCAATAATTACGACAAAGATGTTTTCAATGGCGACATTGGGCGCATTGTTGTGCTTGACCCCAAGGAAAGAACGCTCACTGTACGCTATGACGAACGCAATGTGGCTTATAATTTTGATGAATTGGATGAAATTGTGCTCGCATATGCCATTTCTATTCACAAATCGCAAGGTTCGGAATATCCGGCAGTTATTATTCCTCTTATGACCCAGCATTACATGCTTTTACAGCGCAATCTTGTTTACACCGGCGTAACACGCGGCAAGAAATTGGTAGTGCTCATCGGTGAAAGTAAGGCTTTGAGTATGGCTGTAAATAATAATAAAACGCAAAAACGCTATACACGACTTTGTCAGCGTTTACAGACTTGTTAGTAAACGTTTTGCGACAAAGCATACGTCAATTTATACGTTAAAGGGTTAGCCGATGAAACTATATGATCAGCATCTTCACACGTATTTTTCCAGTGATTCCAATGAAAAGTTTGAAAATTATTTTAACTTGGTGATTGAGCGTGGAGTGACGCATTTTGTGAGCACTGAGCATATGGATTTATCGTGTAGCTTTCTTGGATATGACGATACACCAAACCTTGGAAAGTTCGCTGATATATTAAAGCAATACGCTAAAATTTATGATTTTACCATTTTAAAGGGTATAGAAATCGGCTATAAATTTTCTCGTCTTAAAGATATAGAGCGTATTGTGGAAAGTGAAAATTTTGATGTGGTTATCATGTCCGTTCACGGATGTGAAGATGCCAATTGCGCACGCTCGTCTTTTTGGAATAAGAAAACAGCGGACGAGGCTTACAGTAGTTATCTTGACCTTTATGAGCATTTTCTGACGCATTGTTCGTGCTTTGATATTGTGGGGCATGTTGACTTTCTTTTGCGCTACATTGATCCGGTGGATATGGAAAAACATGAGGGGCAGTTGACTCATGTGTTGAATTTAGTCATTAAAAATGAGAAGTGTTTAGAATTTAACACTCGTTTTCTGTATTTTTTGAATGATGATTCGTATCTTAAATATATATTTACCCTCTATCACAAGCTTGGAGGGTACAGAGTTTCCTTGGGCAGTGATGCGCATTCGGCACGGTATTATATGGCTGGCTTTGATGAAGCCATTGCATTATTAAAAGATATTGGATTTAAGCACATCACCGCCTATGTCGGACGCAAAGAAATGCATATAGCTATCTGATAAATTTATTAAAAATATTGAGGATGTCAATGGATTTTCAAACAGATAAAACGAAATCAAGCTATAAAGTGACGGCCGTTGTTTCTATTTATAGGGCAGAGCGGTTCTTACGAGCTTGCCTTGAGGATTTAGTTTCTCAGAGCATTTTTCCTCAAACTGAAGTTATTATTATAGATGCGCATTCTCCTGAGCAAGAAAAAGTCATTGCCAAAGAATTTACAGAAAAATATCAAAATATTAAATATATACGAACGGAAGCCCGTGAAACGCTCTATGCCTCGTGGAATAGAGCCATCAAAATAGCGCAAGGGGAGTATATCACCAACGCCAATGCCGATGACCGTCACGCTAAGCACGCCTTTGAGCGGCTTGCTGCTGAATTGGATGCCTTTCCTGATGTTGCGTTGGTGTATGCCAATTGCAAAATTACGCATGAACCAAATGCCTTATTTGATACGGCGCCTGTCGTTGGCTACATGCGCTGGCTACCCTATGATTATCTCAATTTATTGCGCAGGTGCGAAGTAGGGCCGCAGCCCATGTGGCGGCGCAGTGTGCATGATAGTGTAGGTTTTTTTGATGAAAATTATGTGGTTACCGGTGATTATGATATGTGGTTACGCATGGGCACATGCTATCCCTTACGACATATCCCGGAAGAGCTTGGGCTTTATTTACAACACGAACACAATTTGGAAACACAAGACAGCACACAAACCAATGCAGAATGTGCACGCGCTCAACTAAAAGCATTGCAATATTTTTTGCAAAATGAAGTGCCCCTTGGTGTTGTATCTGAAACTTCTCTTGAACGGTTGCAAGAAAATCATAAACAACGACTTTTGCGCTATTTATGTAATATGGAAAATGGAAGTA
>CAYJJP010000195.1:0-4658 GCA_964370525.1 uncultured Desulfovibrionaceae bacterium
ATCAAGCGAGCGAACAAGCAAAGCAACTTCCCCCAAAGGACGGTTACCCTACAATCACGTTTCCCTGCAATCTTGGCACAGAAAAAGTACCCTTGGAAGGCTTCAAGGTGGTTTATCGGCAATCACAAACAGATTTAACGATTCTAGTCAATACGCAAAAAGAGCAAATAGAGGTACAAGCGCAGGAAATAAAAAAGCTAAAAATATTACTGGCAGACCGCACCAAGACACTGGAGTCTTTGACCAAGCAACTTCAAGATTTACACAGCAAACAAAAAAAATATGGGCAAAGGCAAGAGCTAGAACTACGAGAAATAACACGCAAAACCAATTTGGCAGTAGAGGAACGGGAGGAAGATACAGCTGGCATGATGCAAATGGTTATGGACATGATTTCACGTCATGGCAATCAGATTTCACAACTCAAAAACCATATGGCACAACTCAAAAAATAGTAATAAGGAATAAATATGAGCAAAATAATACAAAATCCACAGCTAGCGCCCATATATTTCCCGAAAGACAAGCAAACGCCCTTACCGCCCAAAGAAGGACGGGAAATCATAAGCACGAGAGCCAAAATAAGAACAGCGGACGGCAGTGTTTGCGACGGCTACAGGCAGGAATACTTGTACAGCATGGCAGAATTAACAATGCTTTTACACATAAATATGGAGAGCTTAGGAAAAACAGTTCGAGCCAGAAAACAAATATCCCTTGGCATAAATATCTTGAAGTTAAAAGAAAATCAGAAGCAAGCCGAAATACAAAAATTAACACAAAGTATAGTCAAACATATGGAAGACTTAACGGCACAACGACAAGCATTTTTACAAACAGCCGACCAATATTTAGCAGGAACGCTGGAAGGCACCGGCTCCATGACCAAGCTTATTTTGGACACCTTGAACGGACACAAAGAGGATTTAGGTGCTTTACACGCAGAATTGAAAGAAATCATAGGGAAAAATTAGACTTTTCTTTGCCAGCTACAGATATTTCCCTCACAGAAGATTTCAAAAATGTTGTGAATAATCTTTTTGAGCAAAATTTTGTGCAGAACATTGCCACATTTTGCCCCAGAGTTGATTATTTTGAAGCTCCGCCCCTTATGGCAGATAATGAGGCACAAACGCTATTTGTGCGTAATTTGTCAAAATTATCTGAAAATACAGCTGTGCATGACTTCTTGCAAAAACTTCTTAAAGAAAGGACTTTTATTCAAGAATTTGAATCTTTAGGCGCAGATTGTTCTTTGTCTGATGCGTATGTACAATCGCTTATTGAAATGAAAGAGAGTAATCAAACGCAAGGAATTATCCAAGTACAGCTGGAAGAGTTTTCTCAAGAAAGCCTTGCAATTACAAATGTATTTCCGCATTTTAACAAAAACGTGGCTTTGCTGCATGAGCAAAGCATGGTACAAAGGCTTGCTGAGCAAATTGCAGCACAGCCTGCAACAACATTAGATGCTCTCTTGCCCCCTCCTGATGCAAAGCTAATCCAATTTTTTGCAATGCAACTATCAGTATTTGCAAAACAAAAGGAAATATACTTCATTGCACAAGGTCTTGCTGAAAACCCACTGCCTAATTTTGAAACGAATCTACTGGAAATATCAAATAAAACTTTGACCAATGACTATGCAAAAAGTTTTTTAGCGCTACACGACAATCACTTGTTACAAAAAATTGCCTCGAATATTCAGCTGGATATGGGGCGTGTACTGGATCTTGCCCCATTATTCGTGCGTGATACTGTGACGAAAAACTTTGAAGCGTACATGCAATCACTCCAAGAGCAACGCTGTGTAGCGCAATTAACAAGACTATTTTCTCAAAATGGACAGCACTTACCCACTTTAAGCGTAAAAACTGCACTCCATGAAGATTTTGCCCATTCCTTAGCCACGTTCAACGAACAGAATGTCATTAAGCAATTATCCCAACAAGTTCTCGAAAGCTGCTTTATGGGCAAAAATCATGCAAAATTACGCATAAATGACGCTCATATGATGCAATTTTCTCAAGTATTACAAAAAAGCATTGAGCAAAAGCTTATTGGATTTATCGCTCAAGACATACTTGCAAGTAGGCATAACTCCACAGTATTTTCACAGCTTACCACTCGACAAACCTTAACTAAAGATTTTGCACGTTCTTTACATACACTATCAGAGCAAAATATAATATCCTGCATATATAAAGAGATACGAACCAAACAGCAAACACACACCCGAACCAGAAAGCTAAGCTCCAAGGCAAGACAGGTCTTTAGAAATATGCGCAAATTATATGAGGAAAATCACATAAGCCTTGAGGAACTAAGGGCAAAATGCAGCCAGCACCCTGAACTGCAGGCACAATTTACAGCCTACCAAGAAAAAGTGAATTACAAAGCAAAAGAGCAAGCTGAACTGGAAGCTTTGCGTGCCGTGAATTTTGGAAACAAGGACAGACAGAACCCAGTAGCCCGTGGAGAAAAGGAAAAGCAGGTTGGAAAGGTTGAAAAAGAAAAGGCAATGACGGAACTAATTGACATTTCTGAAACTATAAATTTAGTAGATACTGTTGAAAATAAAAGTATGACATTACAGTAGTTTAATATACGGAAGTTTTCGTAAACAACAGCACAATTAAACTTGCACTTATGTGATTTGCAATATAATATTTAAGCAACATGTTTAGTAAGAAATTAGAAATTCCGTTGGGATAAGCAGCAATTTGATTTATAAAAGGAATATATATGCAAATATATCAAGGTGATTTATCTGATGAAGAGTGTGAAATTGTTGGTATATCCAAACATGATGATAGTGCTATATCTGAAATGAACCATAAAATATCAAACTATGTGTTTGAAAAAAGAACTATAGACAAAGATATTGAAAAATTATTTTTATTACGGCTAATTAAACAAATCATAATAAATTTAACTAAAGACAGCATTGGTTCATCAACACTTCACGATGTGCTTAAAAGATGGGGATATGAGCAAAACAGAAGCACATCTGGCACCATTCTTCAACATCTTGACATGAAGATAAAATTTTCAAAATGGCCTAGAACACTTTCAAGTGATAGCGTTAGAGATTTAGCAGAAAATCATAAATCATACCTTAATATTTCAATCTCTGGAAAACAAATACATAAAAATCAAACCATTATTCAAAATAACAATATGCCTGCTAATTTAACAAAGGTCACTTCTATGAAAAAAAATACTCATCCTCCCCTCAACCGTATCTTCTACGGTCCTCCCGGCACAGGGAAAACTTACCACACTATCAAGGCCGCTATAGAAATTTTAGCACCAGAACTTTCTGAAAGTAGTCGTGAAGAACAAAAAGCACGCTTTGATGCTCTTGTTTCTGAGGGTAAAATCCGCTTTGTGACTTTCCACCAAAGCTTTAGCTATGAAGACTTTGTGGAGGGTATTCGCCCAAGTATTACAGAAGAAGATAACGAAAATACAAATGGCATTGCTTATACTATTAACTCAGGGATTTTTAAAGAAATATGTGAAGCAGCAAAAGCTCGTCCCGTCACTCCGGTTATCACGGACATAGATTTAACCGACAGAAAAATATGGAAAATGTCACTAGGGGATAGCTATAAAGACAAAGCAACCTATGAATATTGCCTTCAAAACGATATTATTCTAATGGGTTATGGTTGGGGGTATGATTTTACAAATGCCACTTCGCGTGAAGATATTCATCAAATTATTAAGGAAGAAGGTGCCAATGACACTATAACAGGCATGGTGTATAATTTTATGCAAAAAATGCAAAAAGGGGATATTATTGTCATTCCAGAGGGATTGACAAAAATCCGTGCTATAGCCGAAGTCACAGGGGATTACGCCTATTTTACTGATGAAGTTTTGAATCATAAAGGACATGCCTATAGACAATCACGAACAGTACGTTGGCTTTGTCAATTTTCTCCTCCTATGCCTGTAACAAGCTTACAAGAAAAACAATTTAGTCAGCTCACCTTGTACAGCCTTTCCTTGAATGAAAAAGAAATACATAGTTTACAAGCTATTATTGCCCCTCCTAAAAATGACATTCCCGACAAATATGTTCTCATTATAGACGAAATAAACCGTGGTAATATTTCAGGTATCTTTGGGGAACTTATCACTCTTATTGAGCCTTCCAAACGACTTGGTGCTGAGGAAGAGCTGAAAGTTACGCTACCTTATTCTCGTGAATCCTTTGGTGTGCCAGACAATCTCTATATCATCGGCACCATGAATACCGCTGACCGTTCCCTCACTGGACTTGACATTGCCTTACGTCGTCGCTTCACCTTTGTGGAAATGCCGCCGGATTACAGCCTGCTTGAACATAAGCAGATTGAAAACACGGGTGTCTACCTTAGCCAAATATTGCAAGCCATGAATGGGCGTATTGAAGTCTTGCTGGGGCGAGATTATTGCCTAGGCCATGCGCCCTTTATGCACCTTGAAAATACAGTAAAGGTTGATGAACTTGCGCTTATTTTTAAAAATACCATTATTCCCTTGCTTCAAGAATATTTCTTTGAAGATTGGCGAAAAATACATTTAGTGCTTAATGACCATAAAAAGGATGAATCATATAGATTTATCACACAGAAAACTATCCCAACGGATATTTTTGATGAAGAAGA
>CAYJJP010000196.1:0-4639 GCA_964370525.1 uncultured Desulfovibrionaceae bacterium
GGGCTTGTTAATTCTAATGCTTTTACATTAAATAGTCATGTGATTATTTTAATGCGTTTGCAGCTTCTCTTTCTTTGAACTCTTTCACTGTGGATAAAATAACAGGGCTGAGTAAGAGAATGGCAATAAGGTTAGGAATGGCCATGCAGGCATTGAGTGTGTCAGACAAGAGCCACACAACTTCGAGCTTAGCCATTGCGCCGATGGGCACAGCAATGGTGAAAAGAATGCGGAAAGGCTTGAGAGCCTTATCGCCAAGAAGGTAAATGACGCAACGTTCGCTATATACGCACCAGCCAAGGATGGTTGTGAACGCAAAAAGTGTAAGCGAAATGGTTACAAAGATACTACCTGCTTTAGCCGGTAAAATGGTGCTAAGTACTGTATCAAAAGCCATGGTAGTTAAAGCAGCACCGTTTACTGTTCCGGGTCCGTTGTCCAAAAGACCTGAAGCCAAGATGGCAAAAGCGGTCATGGAGCAAATGATGATGGTATCGATGAAGGTACCGAGCATACCGATAAGAGCTTGGTTAACAGGTTCTTTTGTTGTAGCGGTTGCGTGTGCAATGGGAGCGGAACCAAGACCGGCTTCGTTAGAGAATACACCGCGAGCAACACCGAAGCGAATGGTCATCCAGATAGATGCACCAAAAGCAGCGGATGGAGAGAAGGCTTGTTCGATAATCATAGAAAATACATGAGGAATTTGGTCAATCTTAACAATGATTACAAGCATTGATGCTATAATATAAAATAAAGCCATCATAGGAACAACTTTACCGGCAACAGCGCCAATACGCTTAACGCCACCGATGAGCACTGCACCCACAAATACGGTCAAAACTACAGCGGTAATCCAAGGCTCAATGTTGAAAGTAGCTTGAACAGCACCGGCAATGGAGTTTGTTTGTGTCATGTTACCGATACCAAAGCCGGCAATGGCACCAAAAAGAGCAAAGGCTGTGCCCATCCAGGCCCATTTGGATCCAAGACCATTTTTGATGTAGTACATGGGGCCACCAACAACGTTGCCTTCAGGTGTTATTTCACGGTACTTCATGGCCAAGAGTACTTCGCTGAATTTGGTAGCCATACCCACCATGGCGGTGCACCACATCCAAAATACAGCACCGGGGCCACCCACAAATATGGCTGTGGCAACACCGGCGATATTACCGGTACCTACTGTAGCTGAAAGAGCAGTCATTAAGGCGTTGAATGGAGAGAGTTCACCCTCTGCGCCGCTATCACCCTTTCTATGTGTCCACAGTTTTTTGAAGCTACTGGGAATACGCATAAATGTTATAAAGCGTAAGGCAAATGTAAGGAAAACGCCTGTTCCGAGTAGCAGAATAAGCATAATCGGCCCCCATACAACACTGTTGATGGGGTTCAAGATGTCCGTAATTAGTTTGGCAAATACTTCCATATAATCTGTAGATGCTTCCATATAATCTCCTCATGAAACCGTTTGTTACTTGTTTTCACAGAATTGTGAATTACTAAAGTCAATCCCTCGCCATTTTGGATACAATATATGAAGATGCTCAAAAGATAAAGTTTTTTTCTTACAAATTCAAAGAGATATAAGATTGTGCAAGCTGTTGATTTATAAGAAGATATTTTTCTATTGCTGTAAATGTTCGTATAATAAATTTTTTGTGAAAAAAATCATTTAACTTCCGGGGTGCTATACGCAAGCAGTTTTTGGTTAAAGGGATGGTCATAAGGGTAGATCTTTCGCTCAAGGCACGTTTTTACAATATGCGCTCGGCATTCAAGTAATAAACGGCATTGATAAAAACCATCACGCGCTTCACAAAGTTCAAAAAGCTGCTGTGCTATATCAGCGAGTTCCGGTAATTGTGCTTTTTCTGCCACCAAATAGGCAAAGTACAAGCAGGAAAGTCTTTGAGGCGCTCGCCTCATAAGCCATTGAAAATAATTTATATATTCTTCTTCGCTTTGCATGGAATGCGTGAGGATGTATAGCCAATTTTCAAAGCGAGCTTGGGGGCTGTCCATAGCCGGTAAATCTTCGTCTAAGGCAATGCTTTCCTTTAGGTTTTGCACCGTGATGATGTTGTCGCCCTTGGAGTGCGTGCTGTTAAGCCCTGAATTTTCAGCAGTGTTTGGGTGTTTAGCAGCAGTTGGGTGCGCAGCTTCAAATTCTGCCAAACGCCGAAGAAACTCATGTTTTGCCTTTTCGTAAAGGGCTATATCGTCAGCATGTTTTTCAAAAAACTCCTCTTTCACTTCGGGTGCAATGTCCCATACTTGTTTGTGCGAAACGTTTTTAGCGATGTTTGATATCTGTATCGCTTTGGGAATTATTTCGCTAAGTAAGGTCATAGAATCGGAAAAATGTTCTTGTAGTCCAAAAAAAGCATAATTGTGCAGAAGATTTTCTTCTGCAAGAGCTTTGTTACCGTTGCCTAGGTATTGAATTAAAATATTAGGCTGTTGGGACAGTAGAAGCTTTTCAGGCGATTGCTTGTAATGATTATCAAGAGGCAAAAGCCATGAGAAAAACCGTATAAGAGATTGGGCAAGCGACCAAGGGTGGCGCAAAAATGTGATGTAGAAAAAAGATTTTTCTGGCGGTAACCAGGTTTGCAAGCCGCTGACCCCATGACCGTGATAAAAATCACGGTCAAGAGGGGTGAAACGTGGATCAAATATATTCTGATGAATATCAGCAGAATGCGGAAAAATAGTGCGTAACATGGCTGCCAAGCTTAATCCGCCGCATTTAGGGATGTGGTTATAGATGAGTGTCACATCGCTTTGTTCCTGTGCATAAATGTTCGCAATCTTGTTGCGATTTTTGTAATTTATTTGCTGTGCCATCAAAGTACCCTGCTTACATAATAGAGTATTGCTAAAAACATATCTTCGTGTAATTGCTTGCGGCGTGTGTGTAACTCGCATGTGCTATTGTCTGTTTCCACGTTGCTATAAAGAATTGGCGCTTCTTTTGTGGCGTAGGCTTTATGTTTTTCATCAAGAACAAGACCTTGTGACCAATCAAAGTCTTCATCGCCACTGCCGGTTATCGGTACAAGTCTTTTAACTCTCTTTTCGCTTTCCAATGATTTTTGTGCCAATTCTTCCAAATCTTTATCCATATAAATGATGTGTGAATCATCAAGGGCAAGGCGTGGTTCGCGCGTCATAAAGATTTTTGCGCCGCCCTTTAAGGCTAAATCTGTGCTGACATATTCAGGGTCTCCCCAAGGTGGTATGCCCATGAAAAGCTCAAAAGGTGCATAAATACAAGCGCTCATTAAAGACTGAGCCAGTGGGCTTACTCTTCCGAGCCAGCAAATGCGAAATGTATCCATGGGTATGGAAAGATTTTTACAACGTTCAACCAAGAAAGCCACCTCAGCCATGGCTTGAAAATGTGCAGCACGCTCACTTATTGCATTTAGCCACACTACATGGGCATTTTCAGGTGTATTTTGTGTTAAAATGAACAGTTGTGACTCGCTAAATCCGCATGCTATATTCAACGAGTCAGCGGAAGTAGTCAGTTTTTCAAGTTCTTCCGTTTCCATTTTGCTACAATCATGTACTATGGTTTGTATGTTGAATTTTTTTAAGTATCCTAAAATAATAGGTGTTTCTTCTGGGGTTTTACTGCCAATCCACACATGTGCTGTGGTGCTTTCTAAGGCGCTACTCCACGTTTGTAATAAGCCGGCTTTTCCGTTTTCTTTGTTTTTCTCAGTGTTTATGTCAACAATTTCTTGAATAATCTGCCAAAATGTGTTTTGCCCAAAGTCGTGGAGGCGTAAAAAATGTTTTTGCATATCATATCCTTTATGAGTGTAATATATCTTGTAATATTAAATCAAATTGCTTAAGAGTGCAAGGTGTAGGTTTTTAACAGTATACGCTTGATTCTGAAATGTGTTTTGTTTTTGTTTAAGGTTATTTATGTAATTATTTCAAAGAATATATCCAATGCATAGTGTAAAACTAGGTTTTTGTCTGTAAATATACTTGACAGAAAGCACTACATGCATGTCTAATCAAATTGCGTGCCCTGACATTGTTGTTAGTGTTAGGCGTAAATGCTTAAAATGTGAGTAGAAACTTGAATTTTCATAGGTCAATATGGTGTTAGCGGTGGAGTTTTATCCATTTAACCTCAAACATATGGAGAAAATCACATGAATGTAGCATCTTCAGCACAGACAATTGTTCCAATAAGCGTTGGAGATTCCTTACCAAATGCAACGCTTCAGACAATGGAAGGGGGGCAAATTTCTTTACAGGACGCTCTTCAAAATAAAGCCGGCATACTTATTTTTTATAGGGGATCGTGGTGACGCTATTGCCTCACGCAGTTGGCGGGAGTAAACAGCATATATGCAACATTGCAAGAGCGTGGCTATGAGGTTGTTGGCATTTGCCCCGATGTTCCTGCAGGACTTCAAGAGGTTCACAGCGGCAAAAAACTCAAATATTCTTTGCTTTCCGATAGTTCTTTGGATCTTAGCGCAAAGCTAGGCATTGCATTTCATGTGGATGATGAAACTGTTGCCATGTACCTAGAAAAATTCCAAATAGACCTTGAAAAAGCGAGCGGCTTTACGCACCATAATCTTCCCGTTCCTGCGGTTTTTGTCGT
>CAYJJP010000197.1:0-4632 GCA_964370525.1 uncultured Desulfovibrionaceae bacterium
GCCAAATGTATTGGGCTAAATTTTCTGAGGTTGGGTTGATGTGATCAAAGGGTGGTCTTTCGTTTAGGATTCCGTGGTCAAGAGTTTCTAAGATTTCTTTGAGTATTAGTTTGAGTTCTTTGAAATCCATTAAAAATTCAATGCGTTCGTGAAGCTTTTCACCTTGTACTGTGGCTTCTACAGCAAAATTATGTCCGTGTAAATTTTCGCACTTACCTTCGTAACAGCGTAGTGCGTGTCCTGCACAAAATTCGGAGCGTATTGTAAGTCGCCAAACTTTCTTACTCATAATTGTTTCCTTGTATTAAAATATATTTTAACTTAATATATCAATATTTCTAGCAGTCGGACGCTTCCCACTTGGCGAGTGCGTTGTCAAATTCTACTCCGGGCTGTACGCTGTATTGTTGGCCTAAGTGCATAAGGCATTGGTATCCATCGAGAATGACATATGCATCCGCTTGCACATTACCTTGGTGATTGTGTAAGAGGGCTTTAAGTGTTGTCAGGCTTTTTGGGTTTAGTTTATGCTTTGGGATGTGAAAGCAAACGGGCGTATCGCTTCGTGAGCAGGCGAGGGCGAGTGGGATAAATTTTTCGGCGATGAGTTTTATTTCGCGTGGTGCGCGGTCTTCATCGTCATCGGAATTGTCGTCGTCAAAGCTTTGCGGTGCGGCGCTTCCTTCGATATTTGCTTCGATGACCAGCGGTTGGTCGGCTTGAATCAGTTCTCTATGTTCTGCGTAAGTGCGGGGAAATATGACTAATTCACCGCTTGCTGTTAAATCTTCTATGCCGGCAAAAGCCATGCGATCGCCTTTTTTGGTGACAACTTCTTTTAGTGAAGTGATGAGTACGGCGCAGGAAATTTTTCCTCCGTAGCGAGATTCGCCTATGTCTTCAAGTTTTGTAAGGCAAAGTCGTTGTATTTCTTTATGATAGGGTAGAAGAGGGTGTGAGGTGAGAAAAAATCCCAGCGCTTCTTTTTCCATGCGTAATTTTTCGCTTTGTTCCATTTCTGCTATAGAGGCTTCGGGGCAATCAAAGCCAATGCCGCTTTGGGCTGTTTCGACGTGCGGGAGCATGGTCAGCAATGACATTTGGTTCGAAGCTTTTTCTTTAGCTTTTTTTTGTGCTTTGGCTACGACGGTTTCAAGGGCGGCGAGTAGGGCAGCTCGTGTTACATTAAAGCAGTCGCAGGCGCCGCCTTTAATGAGAGCTTCCATCACTTTTTTATTGACTTTACTAAGGGCTACACGACAGGCAAAGTCAAAAAAAGAATGATATGGGCCATCGCTTACGCGTGCATTGACAATTTCTTTAATGGCTTCATCGCCAACGCCTTTAATGCCGCCAAGACCGAAGATGACTTTGTTTTCAAGGGCAGAAAAGGCGCGTAACGATTCATTGACCGACGGTTGCAAGACTTCTATGTCCATACCTTTACAGGCAGCTACATATTTTAGCAGTTTATCCTGATTGCCCATTTCCGAAGTCATGAGCGCCGCCATAAATTCTACTTTGAAATGTACTTTTAAGTATGCTGTATGATAGGAAATAAGTGCATAGGCCGCGGAGTGGGATTTATTGAAGCCATATTCTGCAAATTTTTCCATGAGATCAAAAATGTCATTGGCGTTTTGGACATCAATGTTATTGGCGGTGGCGCCTTCCACAAAAGTAGAACGTTCTTTGGCCATGGCTGCCGGGTCTTTTTTACCCATGGCGCGTCGTAAAAGGTCTGCACCACCCAAAGTGTATTTAGCAATGATTTGTGCTATTTGCATAACTTGTTCTTGATATACAATAACGCCATAGGTATCCCGCAAGCATTCGGACAAGGACTCGTGTGGGTAGCTGACTTCAACTTCGCCATGTTTGCGCTTAATGAATTCATCAACCATGCCGGAGCCTAGGGGGCCTGGGCGATACAGGGCAAGCATGGCGATGACATCTTCAAAACAGTTCGGCTTAAGTTGGCGTAAATATTGACGCATCCCAGAGCTTTCCACTTGGAAAATGCCGTCGGTATCTCCACGAGCGTATAGTTCGTAGGTGGCGGCATCAGTTAGGGCTAGGGTGTCTAAATTGGGGGGAGTTTTTCCCTGATGAGTAATGATATCCAGCGTATCTTGGATGAGGGTCATGGTGCGAAGCCCAAGAAAGTCAAACTTAACAAGTCCTACTTCTTCAACCATTTTCATATCAAATTGGGTGACAAGTTCGCCCTTTTTACCTTTGTAGAGCGGAAGATATTCGGTCATGGGCTTGTCGGAAACCACTAAACCGGCGGCATGTGTTGAGGCATGTCTGCTTAAGCCTTCAAGGCGCATGGAAGTATTCAGCAGTTTTTTTATTTCGGCGTCACTGTCGTAGAGCGCTTTTAAATCCGGCTCGGAGTCTAAAGCTTTTTTGATTGTTACTTTAGGGCCTTCCGGAATAAGTTTTGCGATTTTATCAGTGGTGGTGTAGGGTATGGCAAGGGCACGCCCTACGTCTTTTACCGCTGCTTTGGCTTTCATTTTTCCAAATGTTGTGATTTGAGCAACAGAATCTTCTCCATATTTTTTAACCATATAGCCAATGACTTCAATGCGTCTGCGTTCGCAAAAGTCAACGTCAATATCCGGCAAGGAAATTCGTTCAATATTGAGAAAGCGTTCAAAAAGTAGATTATAGGGGATTGGATCCAGATTTGTGATGCGCAAAGCCCATGCCACCAACGAACCGGCGGCGGAACCACGTCCGGGGCCTACAGGAATACCATTGTTTTTTGCGTGGTTGATGAAGTCTTGGACGATGAGAAAGTAATCGGGGAATCCCATATCCAATATGACATCAATTTCAAGGGCTAAGCGTGCTTTATATGCTTCAATATCTAGGTTGTCTTTATCCGGATGTTGTTCGATGCGTTTTTGTAGGCCTTCTTCGGCGAGTCGGCGAAATTCTGTGCTTGGGGTCATGCCACTTGGCACTTCGTATACCGGAAAGTAATGCTTGCCAAAGGTTAACTCTACATTGCACTCTTCGGCTATGCGTAGAGTATTGCTTAGCGATTCAGGTACATGCGAAAAGTCTTTTTGCATTTGTTCTGCAGATTTATAAAATAAATCCGTCGAGTCAAATTGCATACGCTTGGGGTCTAAAATATTGGTTTGGGTTTGGATGCACAATAAAAGACCGTGAGCGTCAACATCATCGGCATTCAAATAGTGACAATCGTTGGTTGCTACTAGTGGAAGGTTTGTTTTTTCGGCTATTTCCATTAAGCCATTATTGGCTTTAACTTGTTCTTCAAGTCCATTGACTTGCAATTCAAGGTAAAAACGATTGGGATAGATGTCCATATATTCACGGGTAAGCTCAAGGGCTTTATCCATGTCATTATCCCGTATGGCGCGTGGTATTTCGCCGGATATACAAGCGGAAAGGCAAATTATCCCTTCAGAATATTTGCGCAAAAGTTTTTTATCCACCCGCGGCTTTGTGTAAAATCCTTCCAAATATCCCTTGGTTACAAGGCGTACAAGGTTTTGATAACCTGCATTATTTTGTGCAAGTAGCACCAGATGGTTTCTTTTGCGCGCTAAACTGGAAGTTCTGTCGGTATGGTCGTTGCATGTATAGACTTCGCAGCCAATAATGGGCTTTACACCGGCTTTTTTGCAAATTTTGTAAAAATGTGTTGCGCCAAACATATTACCGTGATCGGTGATGGCCGCTGCCGGCATACCAAATTCATGGGCTCGGTTGCAAAGATCTTGTAAACGTATGGCACCGTCAAGCAAGGAGTATTCGGTGTGGCAATGAAGATGGACAAAATCTGGCATGCTAATTCCAAAAGGTAGAAGGTCAATTTAATCTTAACTAAGCAAAAGAGCATACTTCATCGATAAATAAATTTTAGCTATTCTTCTTGCAATTCAATGTGTTACAAATATTATGTTTTTGAAGATATGCTTATGGGAATTGTAAGAAGTCTTGGGGCAAAGCGCTCTATGGCTTTGCCCGCAAAGTTTAATTTTTCAAGCGTTATAGAGCAAAATTATTGCTCTGGAAGCTCTGCCTTTGAGGTATTGCCCCAAAAAGAGATTGCATTTCGTAATTGTTCGATATCAATCGGTTTTGTAATGTGGTCATTCATGCCGGCGCTCAAACTTTTTTCTCTGTCGCCAGTCATGGCGTGGGCAGTCATGGCAAGTATGGGTACAGTTTTAGAGCGTGGGCAATTGCTTGCTCGTATATGCTTTGCGGCTGTGAGTCCGTCCATAAGGGGCATTTGAATGTCCATAAGTATGAGGTCAAATTCACCGGTTTCCCATGTATTAACGGCTTCAATTCCGTTTTGCGCCAAGGTGACCTGAGCGCCCATTTCTTGCAGTATTTCAAGAGCAATTATCTGATTTATTTCATTATCTTCCACTAGCAATATGTCTAAAGGTACCACAGGAACCACATTAGGTTCTTCTGTGCTGTGCAAAGCGGTATCCACTTCGTCATTCAGCTCACCTTCAATGGTTCTAATGGTAAAGCTAAAGGAAGAGCCTTCACCCTTTTTGCTGTCCACACAAATGGAACCGCCAAGTAATGCTACAAGCTTCTTACTGATGGCAAGTCCAAGTCCCGTTCCTC
>CAYJJP010000198.1:0-4610 GCA_964370525.1 uncultured Desulfovibrionaceae bacterium
CCATTCTTTTTGCCGCACCTGAAATTTCAAAAATTTGCCCCATCATCACACCAAAACCGATGATGATACCAATATTGCCCAATGTACCGCCAAAACCTGTGGTGATGGAGTGAAGAATACCAAATTTTGTGCCATTTTCCAATGTAACTGTGGCAAGGGGCATACCACCCACAATACCCACAAAAATTGTTGCTAAAATCAACGCAAGAAAAGCTTGCACCTTCGTTTTGAGCACAAGAAAGATGAGTAAAAGAATACCTACAACCAAGCCCAAGAGCATTGTCATGCCATCTAATCCGTAAACCATAAATATACCTGTTCCTTAAAACAATATGTTACTACATTTTATCTATTACCATTTCAAGATTTTGCTGCTTTTCCCTACAGCATTTTATTTGTTTATATTCTCCATGCACAGAACTGAACTTTTTCCTCATAAACATTACGAAAATGTATTATTTTAATACTATTTTTGAATAACAAGTGCTTGCTTAGTCCCTCCTTCAATTTCCCACGCTATTTTGCAACTTTCCTCTAGTTCTTCAAGGCAATAGAAGGCATCAAGCATACTTTTTGCGCCCACAAGCGAACCATGATTTGCCAAAAGAAAGCCATCACTATTATGCATAACATTTTTGAATGCTTGAAATAAATTTTCAGAACCAGGCTTTGCATAAGGGACGAGACCAACGGTACCCAATTTCATTTTTAAATAAGGGGTATATTCCGGTATGCAGTCGGTTTTTTGTATATGGTCTAAGCATGACCACAGCGTGGCATAAAAAGAGTGTGTATGTAAAACGGCACGTATTTTTTCATCTTTTTGATACATCATAAGGTGAAGCGGCAGTTCCTTACTAGGTTTTACTCCGCTTACAAACTCACCTTCTGCTGTAAGAATGGAAAAATCCTCTTTTTTAAGCGTTCCAAAACATGTTCCCGTTCCGGTCATATAGATATGCTTGCCAATTTTGACGCTCATATTTGCCGAAGAACCGGTTACTTTTCCTCTGTTAAAAAGACTGTGAGCAACAAAAATAGCTTCCTCTAGCGTGCTATTAATATCTGCTGAACTCTTGGTAAGGTTAAGCGCTCTTTCAAAAAAATTTTCCTGACCAAAATTGCCGGATTTCAAAACAATACGGACATTTGGATTGGAAAGTGGCATCATGACAGGTACGCCGGGGGCAACGCTTTCGCCAATTTCAAAACCGTTAAAACCAAGCTTTTGCGCTACAGCGCTGGAAGTATCACCACCTGCCACCACAACTCTTGTAAACCCTGCTTCCAAGGCTCTTTTGGCAAGTTCAGCAGAAGTATTTTCATAGGTTGCCGCCACAATAGCTTTTTGGTCTTCCGGAATTGCTGTGATATTCTCAAAAGGTCCCATACTATAAATGAGAACTTCTTCGTCTTTATGTTCTTGAATGAAGTTCCACAGCGAATCAACGGTCACTTTACCTGATGCCAAATCATCATAAACAAGACCTTTTGTGGGATGACCTTTAGCATTATAATCAAGTATTTGAGCCATGGTTGCCTTAGAGCAAGAACCGGAAAGCACTAAGCCTCTACCTTCCGTTGACGTTGTAAAACTACAACTTTCACTATTTGTCGTACCTAATTCTTTTTTATAGCGTTTTGAAAGATGCGCTAAAATACCTGAGCCGCCGCTAAGCACTTGATAGCCACCAAAAATATCGGCAATTTTTGCGCCATTTTCGTCATTGACGTAATCGGGAATAATATAAAAGTGCTCTTTATCCTTAGCAAACGCTTCTACAACAGCCATGATTTCTTCATTACTTTTTTCAAGTATTTCATGGTTGAGCTCAAGGCTTGGATATTTACCTTGTGGTTCCATAAGGTCGGCAAGCTTTGATGTCCACATGGGAGTAAGTGGGTGGTTTGCCATATGTGTTTCGCTAAGAGGTACATCGTTGACATATAAGATACCGTCTTTTACTTTTCTGCCATTTACCGGAAGAGCAGGCGAAATTACCACATGTTTTTGCTGGTATTTTTCAATCATGGCGTCAAGAACGGGACCGATGTTCCCTTCTTTTGTGGAGTCAAAGGTTGAGCAATACTTAAAATACAAATGTTTTGCACCATTGTTTACAAGCCATTCACACGCTTCCATGCTGTCTTTGACAGCTGCACTTGTTTCTTGTGTTCTGCTTTTAAGAGCGATCACCACAGCATTACATTCAGGAATCTCACCGGTGGGAATGCCGTTGAATAAAAGCGTTTTTAATCCAAATCCAATTAGAAAGGATGCGGCATCGCTTGCGCCGGTATAGTCATCGGCCACACAACCAATCATTAATTTACTTTTCATAATTTGAACCTTATTTGTATCTTTTTTGAGGCTTTTATTGAATTTCTGCCATAATACCTTGGAGCAAAGCCATGGAGCGTAACGCACCTTCTTTAACATCACCGTCAAAAGCTTCAGTACAAATGGCACCGGCATAACCAAAGTCCACAAGTTGCTTTAGGCATTGCTTATAATAAGGACGTAAAGCTTCGGAAGGATATCGTCTTTCTTGCCCCACACGTTCAGCAATATGTACATGTTGAATATAGGGCAAGGCGTATTCAAGCTCTGCAAAATCTTCTTGTTCCATATGCATATGATAAATGTCGAACACGATTTTTAGATTTTGCTTATTAAGTTTTTGTACTAAATCAGCACCTTCGCGAATTTTTAAACCAAATTGGCTTTCAGTGTGATTGAGCGATTCATACATGACGGTAATACCATAAGGTAATGCCACATCGGCAAACATGGTCATAAAGCTTTCCACCTGCGCCCATGCCACGTCTAAAGCATCGCCTTTAGCAAAAGCTCTTGATTTGGGCGACCCAATACCAATGGCAGAAATATTCAGTTCACTTCCTCTTTTGCAAAGCAGTTCAGCGTACTCTTTTGCTGTTTCAAGGTTAAAATCTTTACCGCAAAGAATGATTTCGGGAGGAAGGGAGGCGTTAAAACCACAGCATTTGACTCTACCTGTTTCGATGATTTCTTTTGTTTTGGCAAATTCTTCATCTGAAAGCTTTGTAATGACATTTCCTGCCAATTCAATGTAGTCAAACCCTGCTGCATCAAGCATTTCGTAATTCTCTATTGTAGTGCAGACACCATATTTCATAAATATTTTCTCCTGCACTACTTATTTTCAGGTCTTTTAACTTCGATATTGGCTAGCTTTTCAAAATATTGCACAATACCGCCATGGTCTTCTTCAAAATGGCCCGTGGCTTTAAGATGTTGCATAATTTCAAAGAGCTGACTGGTAAATTGCATGGGAACTTCTAAATCATGTGCAGAAGCCATAACATTTTTTATGTCTTTATGATTGATGGAAATTTTACCGCCGGGCACAAAATTTCTGTCAAGAATAAGTGGAATCTTCGCATCTAATACGGCACTACCTGCCAAACCACCTCGTATGGCTTGATACACTTTTTCCGGATTTGCGCCGGCTTTTGTGGCCAGAACAAAGGCTTCGGAAACAACGGCAATGGTCATATTAACTATAACTTGATTGGTCAGCTTGGTGACAGAGCCACTGCCACTTTTTCCCGTCAAAATAGCAGAGGAACCCACTATATCAAAATAGGGTTGTAAATGAGTGAAATCAGCTTCATCACCGCCAACCATAAGCGCAAGCGTACCGTCAATAGCTTTGGGTTCGCCGCCGCTTACGGGAGAATCCACAAAACCCACGCCTATTTTTTGCAAGTTTTCATAACAAATTTTTGTTTCCGTAGGTGTTACAGAGCTGAAATCACAAACAACAGTACCTTTTTTTAAATATTGTGCCAAACCATTTTCACCAAAAAGAACATTTTGAACAATGCTACCATTGGGTAAATTGGTGAAAATAGTGTCACAATTTGCACCCATAGCTTCATAACTGCCTTCTTTTGCACCTAAAGCAACAAGTTCAGCCACCGCATCTTTGTTTAAATCGCTCACATAAAGCGTGACACCGGCTTTTACCATCAACTTTGCCATGGGTTTGCCCATAATGCCAAGTCCAATAAATCCTGCTTTCATAATTACTCCGCTTTTATAATTTATTTTTCAAAAAATCTTTTCAACTTACTTTCTGCTTTTATTTAATATTCTTAGGGATACACTGATTAATTTTTTTTCTGGGGGAAAACCTTTTGTGAACAAAAGGTTCTTCCCCCAGACCCGCGTTGCTCTCGATTTGCGTAAAACTCGCAAGCTCGTTAACGCAAACGCCTTCGGCGCCCGTTGGGTCGGCCTTTCCAAAAAACTTTCACGCGAATTTTTCTTACGAAAAATTCTTTTGGCGGATCCCTTACCATCCGGAGGAATTAATCAGCGTTTCCTTAGCTATTTTCAAAACAAAAAATATCCAAAAGATGTTTCCCATAATTTTGTGACACCTTAAATTAGCTGTAGGCATTTTTGAAAAACAAAAATTCATAACTAAAACTTTGCTGCACACCGGTATACCGGTACACTGCTAAATGTATCTTGTCAAGACTTTAATGTGTTTTTTCGCTCAAAAATATATTTACAATAAAGATGATATATAGTTGACAATTTGCAAATTGGCATACATGAT
>CAYJJP010000199.1:0-4588 GCA_964370525.1 uncultured Desulfovibrionaceae bacterium
ATGCTTTTTTACCCTCCTTTTTGCAACGCTCTTCATAGCGCTTTAAAATACGTCCCACTGCCTTTGAACCTTCAATGGTATGTGGAACAAAAGGCAATTTATTCTTACGCAAAGCTGTTGGCGCAAGATCAACATCTGTCCAAAGTCGACCGGAACGCAACATATAGAGAACCATAACGCCCATTTCATAAGTGCGTCCGCTCAGGCGTACCGTGTCAAGAAAAGACTGCCAAAAATCGTTAATTTTGGGCACGGCAAATGTCCCCTCATGGCGCGCCAAGTGGCGTAAATGTTCCATTATTGCGGCAATATCTATGTTATTTGGACATCGCTGCGAACAGGTTGAACATGACAGACACATAGCAATGGACTTAGAATTTAAGACCCGCTCCAAATTTCCCAATTGCAAGTGTCGCAAAATCTGATGTGGCTGCAAGTCGTACACAAAGGATGCCGGACACCCTGCCGTACAGTTGCCACATTGATAACATGTTGCGACTTTTTGTCCACATGCATCTTCAAGCTTCGCAATCTCCTCGCGAGCATCCAATTTGTGGAGCTTTTTTACTTTTAGCATGTATTATACCTCATATTTTGCGCATAAAAGCACACTTGATTGAGCAAAAAACACCCATTGTTTTTTACCATACTACAAAGACCGTATATATTTCCGCATTATAGCAAGTGCATTTTCGCACAAGCAAAATTTTGTAAATTTTCCTAAACCATAATTTCCCACGGCTAAAAGAATATAAGCACTCTATACACTCTGTCAAAAGGGATTTTATAAAAAATTTGCTAATAAGAAATTCATTCGGCTAGAAAGCTTAAACATGGATAAAAACAAAAGGCAAGTTTTTTTATTCACAAAAAAAACTTATTGAATTCCTAAGTTTTTTTATCCAAAAAAGACCTTTGAGTTTTAGATTCACAAAGGTCTTTATCTTAAAGGACATTTTAATTCTATGGTGCTACATTGAAAACACTAAAAATCAAAATCTATTTTTACGAAAGTTTTTTTTCGGTTTTCCACGATTTTTTTTGAGTTTAGCTGCTTGTTTTTTAGGTAATGCCTGCCCATCTTGTCCATAAGCACGCAACAACGTAAAGCATATTTCAAGACGTCCAAGATTTGCTTCCTTGAGGCGCACGCGCACTCTTTGGCCTATGCAATAGCGAATGCCGCTCATTATACCGATAAGTTCTTGTCTTTCCGTATCATATTCAAAAAAATCATCACCAAGATCCGCAATGCGTGTCATGCCTTCCACGGGCATATCCATCAGTTCCACAAAGATACCAAAATCGGACAATCCGCCAATAATACCCTCATATTCTTGACCTTCACGCCCCATAAGCATGAGAACAGCAATGCGCCGTGCCATTTCTCTTTCGGCTTCCATGGCAGCACGTTCACAATGGTTTAGCCCATCAGCCAGAGCAAGCAATTTATGACCGGAGGGAAGTGCATTTATGCTCGCTAAGCCCGATAATTCTTTATTTAAAGGATTATTTTTTTGCATGGCGAGAGTCGCTTTAAGCGCACGATGCACCACCATGTCGGCGTAGCGCCGTATGGGTGATGTAAAGTGACAATAAGAAGATGAGGCAAGACCAAAATGACCTGAATTTTCAGGCAAATACCGTGCTTGAGGCATAGTGCGCACGCACAAACGTGACACTATATACTCTTGTTCCGTTCCCATTGCAGCTTGTAAAACTGCTTGTATATCGGACGCTTTGGCACGTTTTGGCACAATATGCGCAAGCGCAGTCGTACTTATTGTAGTAAAAAGCCCCTGCAATCGCTCGCTTTCCGGTTCAGGGTGGACACGATAAAGAAATTGTGTTTCTTTTTGCTCCAAAAACTCCGCCACGGCTTCATTGGCTGCAATCATAAACTCTTCAATAAGCTGGTGTCCAAAATGTTCTTCTTTATGCAATATATTTATGATGCGTTTTTCATCATCAAATACATATTCCGGCTCCGGACGGTTAAAATGCAAAGCACCACGCTTAACTCTTGACTGTGCCAAGGCTTCAGCTAGTTCTTTTGCACAGTTAAGCATGAATAAGACTTCTTTGCCATGAGGTTCAGCACTTAAAGCTTGGCAAGTTTCCTCATGGTTTTCAATAAGTATTTTCTTTACTTTTGTGTAGGTTAAACGAGCTTTGGAATTGATAACAGCCGGATAAAAAAAACTTTTTATTAAAGCAGCCTGTTGGTCGAAGTGCATTTCAGCCACCATAACCAATTTATCCTCATTGGGATTTAGTGAGCAAAGACCATTGGAAAGCTTTTCGGGAAGCATAGGCTCCACAGAACAAGGAAAATACCATGAATTTCCGCGCAATTTTGCCTCTTTATCCAATGCTGAATTTAGCGGGACATAGTGCGTTACGTCTGCAATGGCCACTCGCAAATTCCAAGCATTTTTCCCTTTGCCCGTTAACGGTTCCACATAAATGGCATCGTCAAAATCCTTGGCAGTTTCGCCATCAATGGTCACAAAATGAAGGCCTCGCAAGTCATGACGGTGCGCATAGTCATTTTCACGCAAAGCAACAGGCAAGCTCTCAGCCTCTTGAAGAGCCGCATGGGGAAATTCTGTGGGGGTCTGATGATTTATTTTTACTAGACTTTCTTGAACAAGTACATCATCTTCTCGACCATGAGCACTCAGAACCTCAGCCGTCCAAAGCTTTGAAGCTATTTGCTCTTGCGGTCTTACTAAAAGCAAGCAGTTTGGCGAAATTTGACTCAAAAGTCCGCTGTCAATTTGTTCTGTATCCAAGCGCACCGCAAAGGAAAAACGAACATCACACGGCTCTGCCACAATATAACGTGAAGAATCAAAGCTTTGTCCATGATTTATATTTTCTCTTCGTTGATATCTTGTGGGCGTGCGCCGAGATTTTGAGCTTGCTGAAGAATGACTTCCAACGCGCACCATGATGTCCTTGGCTCTGCGCTCCAAAACTTCTACAATGCTCCCCTCAGCCTTTGAATGCCCTTTACCACCCGAAGTAAAACGCCCTGCGTTGTACTTTGGCAATAGCGACACACGCACAAGGTCGCCGTGCCACGCTTCTCCGGCATTGCTCTGATGTATATAGATGGAGAAGGGTTGCGCTGCGTTTTTTAGTGCCGATTTGCGAGAATTATCCTTGCTGTCCTTATCCTTAACGGGAGCTTCTTGCTCCGGCTTAGCCATATCAACAAAGCCGGCGCCTGAGCGTTGCACGCTATAAACTCCAATATATGAAGTTTTTTCCTGTGCGCTTACCCACTGACCGCCACGAGTACGCTGAACCTTTCCTGATTGTGCAAGTTCAAAAAGTAACTCCCTCACCTGCTCTTTATCATGCCTTTTCAGCTTAAGAAATTGCAGAATTTGATCAATACTATGAGGTTTTTGTCCTTTTTGTAAGAGATCTAGCAAGGATTCGGAACTTAGGGAAAAGGGCGATTTCAACTTTTGATTTTCGTCCCTTTCTAGTCCTTTTTCTTTTTTTTGTTTTTTTTGATGTCCATAAGCTTTCTGTATTTTTTGCATTTTTCTTTTTTGCATTTATTTTTCCCGCAAGCACAAGGGATGTTTTCGCCCATGGCACAGACCTTTTTTTAATCAATAATCCCAATGACAGTTCAATTTATCATCGGGATTATTGGATTTATACATAAAGTTTTATGTGATTGAACAGCAATTAATCTCTGTTGCCACTCATAAAACGCAACATCATAATGAAAAGGTTAACAAAATCAAGATAGAGAGTCAGTGCCCCCAAGATTACACCACGGCGAACAGCCGTAGCATCATCCAAAGGTGCATTAGCTGCAAACTCTTTAAGCTTTTGCGTATCATAAGCGGTTAAACCTGTGAATACAAGGACACCTATGGCACTGATGATATAATCCATCATTGAGCTTTGTAGGAAGTAGTTCACAATTGAGGCTATAATTATTCCGATAAGTCCCATGAAAAGGAATGAGCCCAAGGCTGTCAAATCCCGTTTGGTCGTCCATCCATATATGCTCATTACCAAAAACGTGCCAGATGTAACAATAAAAGCGTTAGAAATGGCACCAATATCGTAACGCATAAAGATGGATGAAAGCGTCACACCCGTTAGCCCGGAATAGACCATAAATAAAGCTGTCGCTGTGAAAGCGGACATGCGCTGTACGGCGGTAGATATGGCAAATACCAAGCCAAGCTGAGCAATAATAAGGCCAATAAGCACAACCATATTGCCGAAAACAAGGCTTTTAATTGCATCACTGCCGGCCACATACCACGCTGTAGCAGCGGTAATTCCAAGTCCAACAGTCATCCACAAATACACCTGACGCATAAATATCGTCGTTGTATTAACATCCAGTCCGGTATAGGTGTTAGAATTTTGCATATTACGCAAATCTTGCATTGTATCCTCCATGAATACGGTTCTTAGTTTATTTTAAACACAAACGAATGGAAAATGCCCAAAATACATAAGCATTAAATAATCGTTCTCAATATATAATGCACAGATGCTCAAAAGGCAAGTGGCAAATAAAATAATTTTTAGACCATGAAGCTATGCA
>CAYJJP010000200.1:0-4580 GCA_964370525.1 uncultured Desulfovibrionaceae bacterium
GGGCGTGCCTTTCTGAAAAATGCATGAAAATGCGTTTTTCAGCGTCGACTAAGTAGTCTAAAAGGATAAGTCCTATTTTCTAATTGCTAGTGACGGTATTAGCTGATTCGTCGTCTTGAGATTTGTCTGCTTTATTTTCAAAATCATTATCTTTGTCATGATTTTTTTCATGTACAATTTTTTTATTTAAAAACATAGTATTTCTATATATCTTAAATATAATATCATTTCTAGTTAGCATTATAAAATTTATCATTTTAACTGAAAATTCCTCACTATAAAATGACAATTTAACTTTAATAATATTAATATATTCATCGTATAATAGCATATCTAATGTATATTTTTCAAATTTGTCGAAGCTATAGTATATATATAAATCTGAATTTAAAAATTCTATTTTAGGAAAAGTTGTTACATCATCAATTAATATAATATTTTTTGAATGGTTACTCAATAATTCCTTACGAGAAGAAGATTGTGAAATCAATTCCAATAACGCCGTATTGTTAATTGTAATTTTAAATGATGAAATTCTCCTCAAGTCACTATCAATATTCGGATATACTTCACTAAATTTTTTTATGATACCTTCTGAGAAATCTAAAGCACTAACAATCATTGTAAATGAAGCTACAGCAACTTCATGCCTTTTTTTTTCGTTACTTTCAAAAAAATCTTTCAATAACATATTGTATTTTTCTATAATACCATGCACATACGCTATGTTTGAATGTAATGCTATTAAGTTTTGTAAACTTTCTTCGCTTACAGCACCTATAAGGTCATCAATTTTAAATTTATCACAATTAATTCCATAAATAGATATTTGTTGTATACGTAACACATTATCATCTTTAGAGCATAGTATATTGTCAGCAGTTTGTATTATACTAGAAATTGTAAGTGAAAAATCATGTACTAAATGAAGCATGGATGATTTTAAATTTTTTATATTTTTACATTTTTCATCATCTTTTTTCTTGTGTATATACAGGACAACTGAAGATAAAATAGTAAGAATAGCTGCTAAGAGTCGAGATAAATTAGTTGAAAGAATAGATTCAATTGCTTGATTAATGCGTTCAAAATATAAAGCGTAAATTGTAAATATTATACCCAAAAGAAAAAAATAATATTTTTTATATACATTTTTTGCATAAATATCCTTGTAATATTATCAAATTTTTAGGTTTTAATCCCCTACGCCGCAACGGCATTCCCATTAATTTCCTTAATAATATCCCTAATCCTTCCCCACACGCTCACATCGTCAAATATTTCAGAAATGCTACCGACCTCAGTGAAGGGTGATTCTTGCAGTACCTTAAAATCTTCCATGAGGCCGTTAATGCTGATATAATCCACAATGCGCTTCACAAAATCAATTTGTCGTGAATTGAGGTTAACGTCTATAAGGTATATTTCAAAGACTTTATTGACTGCTTCTTTATCAAGCCCTACTACCTTGCGAACAAACACACCAAGGGTTGCATCACCATATGTTTCTCTATATTCTTCTTCTGTGCCGATTTCCTTCCAGAAAATTTGCTCTAATGTTTTAACATCTTGAGTGGTTAAGGGCTGATTCGTTTTCAGCTTGGCAATGACTTCATTATCCACATGTTGGCGAAGGTAATACTCCGCCTTGGCTTTGTAGTTTTTAAGTTCATCGTTATCAAGTTCGGCTTCTCGCCAGTCCACATTCAGTATATCATCTGTAAAATTAGTATCATAGCGTATTTCATTTTTAGGAATATACTTTAACAAATCACGCAATCTTTGGCGGATATTTTCAAAGTCATTGATTTCTGCCCTTTCCAGCAAATCAGTTTCAAGTATTTGCTTAATAATGACTTCTTGTTGCATAATTTCAGGAATATTAGCAATATTTGCAAGTTTTGTCACTTGTTTGCGTAAATCACGCATAAGCCTTGTGGCAAACCGCCCCTCAAGGTAAGCAAGTTCAATACCATACATAAGAGCGTCAAAGCGCATGGCCGAGGCATCATCCTTGTCCGGTAAAATCAGCGGTGCAAGCTCTTCTGCCATGGTCAGCGTATCTTGATAGGTAAGGACTCGATAACTTTCAAGAAGTGAGTACATATCCACATATTTTAAGTGTTGCTTTACGGCAAAATTATCTCGGTTAAGCTCTTGCACCTTGCCCATAAGCTCATCCACCAAGCCGGCTCTAAATGCCATCAATTCTTCTGTTTGATATTCCATAGCTTGCAGTTTGAGAACCATAATTGCCTTAAGATTAAACAATGCCGCTTGCAAGGAAACATTAACGCTAGCCGTACCTCCACTATGTAGGCGGAAAAATTCAAAATTACCGCAAAAATCAAAGATATAAAATATATCCTTATCCTTGCCGTCCAAAAGCCCCGGCGCAAGCCTTGTGCCACGTCCAATCATTTGCCAAAACTTCGCCTTACTCTTCACCGTCTTAAAAAACACCAAGTTCAGCACTTCGGGCACGTCAATACCTGTGTCCAGCATATCCACAGAAATGGCAATTTGTGGCATCTTTTGTGCTGTAGAAAATTCATCAATGGCAGATTGCGCATAATTTTGATAATTGTCTATGACCTTGGCATAGTTATTTAAATGCGGATATTCTTGGTTGAATACCTCAAATATCTTCTCAGCATGTTTATGATTTTTAGCAAAAACAATGGTCTTACCGATTTTTTCGCCATAATCCACATAAAGGGCATTTGTCATGACAAAATCCAGCACTTTGCGTATGGTGTCGGCATTAAAAAGCCATTTATTTAAGGCAGAAGCGGCTATCTCTTGCGGCACGTCCCCGGCTTCATCGGCAAAGGTGCTTTCATACTCTTGTTTCTCTGCCTCGGATAAATCGTCATAAGCAACGCCATGCGTAAGAAATTTCACCTCTGCCTCAATGGATTTATAGCTCACCAAATAGCCGTCACTCACCGCTTGCGCCAGCTCATAACCATAGGTGGGTATGCCGTTTTCAAGGTCAAAAATTTCGTAGGTGTTCTTGTCGATTTCATCTTTTGGCGTAGCGGTAAGTCCCAAGAGCAATGAATCAAAATAGGTGAAAATATCTTGATATTTATTGTAAATAGAGCGATGCGCCTCATCACATATGAGCAAATCAAAATGACCGGGGGTAAATATTTTACCCTGCTCGTCCTTAGCTGCATCAATGCAATTCATCATGCTTTGATAGGTAGAAAAAATGCAATTTGCCAAATAATCAGGCTTGCTTTCGCAAATATTAGACGTGGATAAGTTCGGCAATAAATTAACAAAATTGCGCTTGGCTTGGGTCACAAGGGAAGTTCTGTCAGCTAAGAAAAGGATATTCTTCACCCAGCCATGCCGCAAAAGTACATCACAAAGCCCTATGGTGGTACGAGTTTTACCGCTGCCCGTTGCCATAACCAAGAGGCTTTTGCGTCTGTTTTTAGCATCAAAAGTTTCACAAGTGGCCTTGATGGCACTTTCTTGAAAATACCGTCCCGAAATGTCTTTATTAATATCCACTTGCGCAAGCGGAATTTTGATAGAACGCAAATTGAAAAGCTTTTCCAAATCACGCTTGGAGTAAATGGTCGCCACTTTATGCTCCGGGTACTGTCCATCCACAATGCGTGTTTCAAAGCCATTAGTTAAAAATATAACAGGTCGCCGCCCGAAGGCTTTTTCTAAGTAATCGGCATAAAGTTTAGCTTGTTGACGCCCTTTTTCCACATTGACGCAGGTTCTTTTTGCTTCAATAATGGCCAGCGGCTTCAAGCTATCATCATAGAGCACATAGTCACAAAAACCCTCATTACTCTTATTGGGCATTTCGTCAATTTTGACTTCATTGATCCAATTTTTACCCTCAATCCAGTTGGCATCCACCAGCATGGAATCAATATACACCTTACGAGTTGTAAATTCTGAAAGCTCCAAAGGGTGCGGAATATAGGTTTTTTCTTGCTCCTCACGGCGTTTAGTCAACTCCTCACGCAAGGCTTTATTTTCTTGCATAAGGGATTCTAAATCTAATTCATATTGAGCAAAATCTTTTTGGGCTTGTGAGAGGTCTTGGGCTTGCAACAAAGCAGGGTCATAATCTTTAGGCTTATAATTTTTGGAATAACAACAAGCCACAAAATCAAGGAAGATAAAGAGATTTTCAAGGCACAGCGCCACTTGTTCGGCTTTAACTTTCTTATGCTTATGCGCCGCCGCATTGCCCACTTTGCGTATAAAATTCAACCTTTGCCAAAGGTCATTATGTACCAATCGCTTAAAAGATGTTGTGTGTAAAAGTGTGGCTAAATTATCTTCGTAGGGCATTTCCAGCGAAGTATCTACAGAATATATCCACTTAATGGCAAATTCCATGGCTCGACGACAATTCAAAGCCGAAGCTTCTTTGTCTATGCCATAAACACGCTCGGCATTGATGGCCACCTCGGCAAAGGTGCAAAATTGCGCATTGTGGAGTAAAAAGTCGAAGTTTGTCATGGATATACCTTGTTTTATTTTGTACTTTTTTTTGAGGGGGGAAGGGGAACTTTTGCCAAAGCCCAAAAGCTTCCCCTTCC
>CAYJJP010000201.1:0-1285 GCA_964370525.1 uncultured Desulfovibrionaceae bacterium
GGGTCAGTTGCCGGTGCACCATAAGGAGCCGAGACTTCTGAATGCGTTGAATAAGCAGGAGGAGGACTTGCTCGCCTTGGCGCCGGTGCCGAGTGCATATAACTTTCTGCAACCTCCGGAGGCGCTGTATATTCGGGGCTTGAGTTATAGGGCTTAGTTGTTAAGCAACCAACATTTACTGTGGTCAGTGCAAGGATAATGAATGTTAAAAACTTTTTCATAATTTTTCCTCCTATAATGGGTTACTTCGAGGCGTATCTATGAAAACAGTACATGTTTCTCACAAATATGCCTCTTCAAATAACACATTTTATCTGTATAATGTACGCTAATTCGACATATTTCTATAACGCTCCGGCCTTTGGTGTGACTCACCTTCAGGATTTCCGTGCGGTCTTTGAGGGTTTCCTTCTTGATGTTTACCGTCAGGACTAATATGCTTGGTCGGCCTTGGCTGTGGCTTCTCACCATGCGGTGGCCTAGAACCGTGCTGTGGCTTCTCACCATGCGGTGGCCTATAACCGGACTGCGGCTTCTGACCATGCGGAGGAGGCTGCCCATGCTGTGGCCTATAACCATGCTGTGGCCTATAACCATGCTGTGGTTTATGACCGGGTTGTGGCTTATAGCCATGCGGTGGCCTATGACCGGGCGGAGGAGGATGCCTATAACGCCTATCATTTTCCGAAACATATGTTTTTGTTACATATCTCGTTTCGGAATAATATGGATCGTCATAGTAAGGATCGACAACGCATCCATAAGTTAAGGGTACAACTAGCATCATTAATAATTCAGCTATTTTTTTCATAATATTCTCTTTGCAATATGAACACAGGCTACACATTAATCATCATTTTTTAATGACTTTTAAGCACCCCCTTAACAACAAATCGTTAAGGGGATATTTTTCTTAATACATAACATCCTCGGCTCTGACGTGTTGGTCAGAGGTTGGTTGTGAATGGTACTCTCTGTAAGTTCTTGTGGGCTTGGGTGGTTTATATTGCTGCTGCTGTGAATAATTTTCCTGAGGCTTTGGAGGCTCAGGCTGACTTTGTTGGCAACCAAATGCAAAAAGGATACTCAATGAGAAAGTCAACAATACTAATTTTTTCATAATCCATTCTCCTCAAAAGTTTATACATTTTTATGTTACGCTGCCCTTACCAACAAGCGTCTTTCAACACAAACTCTACGCTGAAAGACGCTATAATCATCTAATATTAATAGTGCACTACACGGCGATGCACAACCGTTTTATTATCATTGTGCGTATTACGAT
>CAYJJP010000201.1:1385-4559 GCA_964370525.1 uncultured Desulfovibrionaceae bacterium
ATTGTGCGTATTACGATAATGCTTGGGGGGAGGAGGCCTGTTTCCATCTTTATGCACAACAACTGTTTTTCTATGATAAGTATTATTGTAATAATGATCATCATAGTGATGACATCCAAATGTAAAAAATATTGAAAGCATTGCCACTAAAAGTAAAACTTTTTTCATTCTAATTCCTTTGTATTCATGTTTATGACATGGATTCGCGCACTGCCAAAGCTTCCAGCTCAAGCGAGTCTTTTTGCGCATCCTCAATATTTAAGGCCTTGGCAAGACCGTCCAAGTATGAACGCTCCATAAAAGAATCAACATTAATAGCAGCACATGACAATCTGTATAAGTCTTGCGCTTCTTCCGGGCTTTTGATCTTTGCAGCCAAGGACATGGGGTCAATGGGTTTTTCCAAAAATCCATTGAGCGTGGAAGTCATTTCTTGGTCAGGGAAAAGAGATTCTACGGCATTTTGAATGTAGGCTTTTTCCTCTTCATCAATATGCCCGTCGGCTCTTGCTGCAAAAACCATGGCTTCAAGTAAAATAAGCGCTGTGGCATCTGCAACGGTTGACTCAGGCACCGGTTGAATGGCCGGTTGCGCTTGTTGTTGTTGAGGTTGGTCGCCAAATTGATTGTTTTGCGCAGCACTACCTTGCGCCCACTTTTGATAAAATTTCCACGCAAGCGCACCGGCAGCGGCGGTTCCACCAACTAATATGGCGTTTTTTGCCAACTTCTTAGTTTTCTTTCCGGAAAATAATGCTCCGAGCACACCCCCAATGGCAGCAGATCCAAGAAGACCGCCAACATTTCCAAAGCCACCGGAAGCAACGGAAGCACCTTTAGAACCTGCCCCCTTCATAACAGTATCTAATTTTCCGCCAAGTGCGTCATTTAAGCTTTTACTGATATCACCGAAACCGCCACCTTTAACGGCATCAAAAAGACCTTTCATAGTGAAACACTCCTTATTATATTTGAGTTTATTCTAGCCAGTTTAAAATTCTCATGTTTCGACAACGTATTAATAACAAATGTTCGTAGATAAGTATAGTTATTTTTCAACCCGTGCAATGAGTGCCACATATATTCTATGGGCTTTTGCTTTTTTTAGAGCTAAACACGCATGATGCAATGTTGCGCCTGTAGTTATAATATCATCTACCAAGAGCACCGTTTTGCCTTGAACATTGCAAGCTGAAAATGATTTCACAGGATTACGCACACGCTGCGTCGCCAAAAGACTTATTTGCGGCGGAGTATAGCGGGTTCTGGTTAACGATTTTAGCGATAGCGGAAGATGGTATTTTTTTGCCAATGGACGACACAACTCTACAATTTGATTAAACCCCTCGCTTCCAAGGCGTTTTTTGTGACGCGGCATGGGAATGAGAATATCGCAAGGAGGATGCTGTTTGAACACTTGCAAAAGATAGGCAGACAATAAAGGGATAAGTGCAAACTCTTTTGAAAATTTATAGCGTAAAATTAAATCTTTAAGCTGTTTTGCATACACAGAATAACAATATAAACCATCCCAAGGCGGAGGGGTTTTAATACACTGCAAGCAGACATTTGACGGCGCAAGCTCTGCAAGTTCATGTCCACAAAGCACACAAGGGTTTGTTGGCATAGCAGGCATTTGACGCTGACAACTCGGACACAAAACAAACTCATCGGAAGAATTCAAAGGAATAAAGGGCGCCTTACAAGCTACGCAACACTTTTCAGCAAAAAAATATCTTTGCACGTAGTACCAAAGGGACTTTGCATAATATGCCGAATTCATAGCAACCACCACGAATATTAATGCTTCACGCTTGACTGTTCATAAATATTTTGTACAATGCTCTTGGCGTGTTCTTGAACTTGCGCGCAAGCCAAGGCGTTTTGCGCAAATTCATCCTTCTCATCAAAACCTTTGAAAAGTAAAGGATTTGCAATTTCAATACGAAAAACATCAAAAAAATAGTGCAAAGACCACAAAGTTCCTTTGAATAAATTTTCGCCCTGCTTTCTTGCAGCCACCAAGGCCACGCTAACTTGCTGAGAACTTGGCTTAGCCACATAATTTAAGGAATTTACACTATTTTCTGAACGGTGAACATAAAACTGTTGCGCCCTATCCATAAACGCCTTGGCAATGGCCGGAAGATGATAAAAAAATATGGGAGAAGCGAGGAAAATATGCGTAGCGTTCATCATACATGAATAAAGGTAATCTACGTCATCTTTTTCCGCAAAAATACATTTTTTGAGTGTAAAACACGCATTACAGCCTATACAAGGAATAATAGCGTATTCGCGCAAATAGAGAATCTTTATGTTTGGCGTTGCATACTTTAACACACAACACTCATCTTGAACGGCTTGTGCAAAAGTATGCGCCACAGTATCGGAATTGCCATGGGCACGCGGGCTACAGGCAAGTATACAGATTTCAGGCCGGGCGGTATCTTTTGAATACAACTCTTGCACAAAACCTCCAACACTAAAAACAATTGAAATTATTTTTTTAGTTAGCGAGCAAAATCACCACAAAATGGATTATTGGCCTTTTCATCGGCAACACTGCTCTCCGGCCCGTGTCCGGGATAAACCACTGTTTGCGGTGGCAGCGTGAGCAGCTTTGTTTTTATTGAGTCAACAAGGATTTTATGATGACCACCCGGTAAATCCGAACGACCGATGGAACGATAAAATAAAACATCTCCGGAACACAATATATTAAACTTTGGAAAATACAAAGATATGCTGCCGGGCGTATGTCCCGGCGTATGCAAAGCAGTGAATTGCAGTGCACCGGCACTATGTTCACCCTCTTTTAACGCTTCGGAAGTAAATTGTTTCACATTGGGAAAGCCCCACATTCCTCCCTTGCCGGATTCTGTTTCTAACAAAAAAGCATCTTCTGTAGGGGCAAAAATTGGCGCTTTAGTAGCTGCATGCAAATCCGCAACGCCATACAAATGGTCAAAATGCAAATGCGTTATGTAAATGCCCTCAAGTTGCAATTTTCCACTTTCCAAAAATTCAATGACCGGGCTTGGGTCGCCACCCGGGTCAACGACTATGGCAGATTTTTCAGCCTTACCGGCTTCGTCATCGTAAACAACGTAACAGTTTGTTTCCAAAGGACCTATACTAAAAGTTTTTATTGCCATTTTTCACCCTCTTTTT
>CAYJJP010000202.1:0-4538 GCA_964370525.1 uncultured Desulfovibrionaceae bacterium
TGTGGCCAACAGTGCCACCGGCGGTGCGGGTACGGGTGAGAACGGTGAAGGCGGCAATGCCTTTGGCGGCGCGTTGTCCAATGTTGTGGGTGGTAATGGTATACAAGCTATCATGGGTGCCATAACAGGCGACTTTGTGGCCAACAGTGCCACCGGCGGTGCGGGTACGGGTGAGAACGGTGAAGGCGGCCCTGCCTATGGCGGCGCGCTGTATAATGATGCGAGTGGTGATGGTGCACAAGCTATCATGGGCGCCATAACAGGCGACTTTGTGTCCAACAGTGCCACCGGCGGTGCGGGTACGGGTGAGAACGGTGAAGGCGGCCCTGCCTATGGCGGTGCGCTGTATAATAGAGGTTCAATACGTAACATAGAAGGCGACTTTTTAAACAACAGCGCCATAGCAAGTGATGGCGGTAAAGCACAGGGTGGCGCCATTTTCACCAACAGCGACTTAAACTTCACCGCCCATGGCGAAACACATACCTTCAACGGCAACTTCACAAGCGCAGACGGCGGTGTTACCAAGGATTACAACGCCATCTTTATTGATGAAAATACCAATAATCCTCCCACTATCACCTTCAGCATGACCAGTGCGGCATCAGGGGCAGGCGCTTTTGTCATGAACGACAATATTCGCGCCGAAGACAGCACAGCCTACACCATAGCCATTAAGGGTGAGAGCACGGGCAATATATTTCAGCTGAATAACAGCATTTATGGCACAGCAGGCACGGTGACGGTGGAAGACGCCACCTTGCAGCTGGGCAGTGTCTTGCATGATAATACTTTGCAAGCAAGGGAACTCAAAGCCACCGTGTCCATTAAAGAAGGTGCTGTGCTTATACTGAACGCACACATGGACAATGATGCCCAAGCCGGTAGCTGGACGGCTGAAAAAATTGAGGTGCACGGCGGCACTATTGACCTTACGCAAAACAATGCCGAGCCTCAAGCCGGTGTGGCACAAAATGAGCTGTATATTGCAAATCTTACCGTTAACAGCGGTCATGTGCAGACCTCGTCCTTCAATCTTGGCACTTATGATGCCGCTAATACCGAAGCCCTGCAAGTGCCCTATCTGAATATTGGTGACATAACAGGCAATACCACCGCCGAAGCCTTTGTGTCCCTCAGCAATGCCACAGAAGCAAAGCCTTACGGAACTTATGCCTATACTTTGTCACAGGATATATTTACAGATACGGCAAGCACGGCGGGTAAAATATATATGGCTGACAACGGCGTCTTCCATGCGGACAGGCTTACCCTTGAGGGCGATGCGCTTAGTATGAATAGAGGCGCTTTGTCTACTAATATATTCAGTGCGGAATCTTCTCATTTTACCATTGAAAACGGTAGTTTGAGCGTGTATGGATCTGAAAATCACAGCACTGTGGCTGTGACAACAAACCTCACCCTTAATGGCGGTGATCTGACCTTGGGGCTCGTAGGGCAAGATCTGACGGAAGGCGGAACCTTGCAGACTGTCACCATGCAAGGCGGCGATTTAGACATTGTGGGCGGTGCATGGATAGCCGCCAATGATATTACCGTGAAGGCTAGTGGTACGGGCGGCCTTACTGTGACAACAGGCCTACTTGATGTTGCCGGCGCCAATTTGAACGTGGCTGCCAACGCTGCCACCTTTAGCACAGACACCAACGGTATCCTCAAAACCAAGGCCGCGGACTTTTTGGCTGGCGCCACCGCCACACAGCAAGGCGCGCAAGTGAATATCACTCTCGGTACGGCGCAAAATGTGCAAAATGTGCAAAAAGAACTTGAAAATGACGGCGCACTATGGCTCACGGGCAGCAACATCATTGACGGCTTTACCGTGGGCACAGATCTAGACTCCGTCAATGCCCTCACGGCGGCGGTGCGTGAGGCTCTCACCACGGACACAAGCAATGGCTATGTGTCCTTGCGTGATGTTTTCGTCTTCGATTGGGACGAGAATACCACCCTCAGTGATGTGGGCAGCGGCGTGCAGCTTGACAATGCGGACAAAAGCATAGGCGCTGGAACCTTAGCACAGGGCGCAGGCGTGACGGCGCATGGCCTTACGGGTACGGGCCTGTCCACGGTGGAAGAAAACGCCATACTGCGCCTTATGGGTAGCGGTGATCCCGAGACTGTCATTGCCGAGGGCAGTATAACCACTTACGGCTTTTTAGAGCTGAATACGGGCACAGTGCAAGGGGCCGTGACGACAAATACAGGAGGGCAGACGGGTATGCAAGGCTCTCTCACCATGACGGAATATACCAATGAAGGCACGACCCGTTTAAATAATGCCACCGTGACCCTAACGCAGGGGAGTTTCACCAATACTGCCGGTTATGTGGTGGTGACGGGGAATACGAAGGTCAATGCCCCTGTGGAAAATAATGCAGCCATTCAAGTGGGCGACGGTACTGCCGGTCAACTGACCATCACGGGAAACTTAACGGGTAACGGTGTCATATATTCAGGATCGCCCTCTGAACAAGGGTCTGTGAATATTCTCGGAAATGCCGATGGGTATACGGGGATCCTCTTTGGTGATCCGAACTTTGTTCAAGGCGTGGGCATTGAGGGCGCATCGCAAACGCTTATTAACAATGTCGATCCGGCCAATCCGTCGGTCACGTCCTACAATCCTTCATATACCACGGCGTCAGGGCAAAATGCTTTCGCCACCTTTGGCATGAGCGCAAGTACAGCCATGCAGTATTTTAACGCTTATGCGGCGAAATTTCCAGCCAAGGCATGGTCACAAAACGGAACCAGTGCGGCGCTTTTTGTGGCACGGCCTGTGAATCTTAATACCGTTGGCGGTACAGGCGGCGGTGTCATTGTGGTGGACGGCAGCCTGACCACGGTGAGCGGATCGGGTGCAAATTATGAACTGTTTGCCGGTGCTGTGCAAAAATACAGCACAGGCACAGCCACCGGCGGAACACACTTAGATTCTGCCACTGCTACTTTTGCGGCAAATTCCGCGCTGTTTGTGGACGCTACGCACTTTATGGGCGCAGATTATGCCATTATCGGCAATGGTACTGGCGTTTTGAGCGTGGACTCCACGGCTAGCCTTGTCATTGCCGCAAGCTCACAAGGTGTCGTCAATGTGCTGCAAGATTTTGCGGCGGGCGGTACGCTCTGGACGGCTGGCAATATGCACACCACCAGCGACGGCCTCTATGTATCGGCGGTGTCCGGCAGTACGGCGGCGGATTTTCAGGTGACGGTGTCCAATATTCCACCGCCTGTTGTGAACACGCGCGTCTATCCTTTACTGGACGAGTCCACGGAAAATATCTTTGTGCAGCTCATGACCTTGGGTGTGAACACAAAACATGCCAACGCCGGCTACACCTTCCTTTCTCGCAATCTTGACGCCATTTATGGTGGCGGTAAAGGCAATGAACGCGCCATGGGCATCAATACCGAAGGTGCGGCGCAAGCTGCGGCAATTTCGGCGGTGGGTGCTTCCACACGCAATGTGTCGGGGGCTGCGGCGGATACGCTGCTTGCTCGTATGGGGCAAAGCGGCGGCAGTGTGCAAGATGTGGCTGTGGTTCCCGTGGGTAATGTTGGCAATCATTCCGGACAAGGTTTGAATACGGGCAGTGATATGAATGAAGCAGCCTTGTCTTTGTGGCTTGCACCGCTCTATAAGCATACAAATGCGTCGGATTTTTCCGCCGGCAGCTTTGAAAGCGGATATACGAGCAATTTTGGCGGCATTGCCCTTGGTGCGGATGTGAAGCTTGCCGACGCCTTCACTGTGGGGCTGGCCTTCAACGTGGGCGCCGGGCATACATGGAGTTCCGGCGACTTTAACGACACAAACAACGACTTTGATTTCTGGGGCATTTCCGCCTATGCCGCCTATAATGCCAATAATTTCGGCCTGCTTTTTGATGTGGGCTACACCGGCGTCTGGAACGATGTGGCGCAAGACATGACATCGACACTGGCCATGGGCAATATGTCCGCAGAAATGGAAAGTTATGCGTGGACAGCGGGCTTGCGTGGCGAATATGTGTTTGAGACGGAAAATTTTGATATTATTCCGCATATTGGCATGCGTTACACCTATACGCATGTGGGCGGCTACGACATGGACAGCGCCGGCTTTGGCACCGTATTCAGCGTGGAAGCAGACGATCAAGCCGTGTGGACATTCCCCGTGGGCGTGACCCTTGCTGCGGACATTGTGACAGAATCAGGCTGGACAGTGCGCCCATCCCTTGACCTTGGCTTTGTGTTGGCAGCCGGCGATTTTGACGCCACCAGCAAAGCGTCGGTACCGGGCTTTGCACAGCTTGGCAGCATGGACTTGCACATGCAAACCGTAGACGGCTTTACTTTCAACGGCGGCGTGGGAATTGGCGTAAGCAATGGCGATTTAAGCATTGATATTGCTTATAATGTACAGCTTTCTGAACATGTGACGGGGCATATGGTTATGGGCATGTTCAAGTATGAGTTTTGAGAGCCTTTACTTATAGATAGATTAGTGGTATAAGGTCTTCATGGAGGAA
>CAYJJP010000203.1:0-4536 GCA_964370525.1 uncultured Desulfovibrionaceae bacterium
TACTAAGGTTGCACATTCAGTGTAATGCTATGGCTCTGACCAAGGTCGTCAACCACGCGTAAGCGATGTTTTCCCACACGCATAGTCCAAAAAAATGGTGTTTGCGGCGTGCTGCTGCCCACATATTCTTTATTTACAAACCAAAAGAGTTTTTTTGCATGAGCTGTACTTGTGCCAAGTAAGGCAATGGTGTTTTGCGTTGTATTGCTCATGTGATACACAATGCCTTCTTGAGGATTTTGAATGCTAATGCTGGAATTTCCGTGCGCTCCTTCAAGTATTTGTGGGCAAGGTTCGGCATAGTTAGGCGGCAGAGGTTTATAAACGCCGGCTTCAGCAAATTTTTGATATAGTTCTGAAGGCCAAAATTCCCACACTACTTCCTTCCCATGTTCTGAAGGGCCGCAAAGGCGTAGTCCGCTATTGGGGTCAATCCAAATTTTCCTGTAAATATTGGAGTTTTTGACAGGTGAGCGGCCTGGGATGAACCATGTCAGCGTTTTTCCGGCACATAAATCTGTCTGAACATCTCCGGTATCTCGACAAACTTCTATTTGTACTAGTTTTGTTTCTTTATGTTTTTCGCCCAAAATATCGTGTAAATTTTCTTTTAGTATCAAATTTTTTGCAATATTTCTGAATAAAGGGACAGCTACTCTATTGCCCACCAGCATGGGGTTTGAGCTGTTGTCAAAATTGCCAATCCATACCGCAAGGATGTATGGACCAAAGGCTCCCACCGTCCACGCATCCCGAAAGCCATTGGAAGTTCCTGTTTTATAACGCAAAGGGAGAGAGCGGCGGTTTGTGCTTTCCGTAGTGTGGATAGGTTCTAGCATGTATAGCGTAGCCAGGGCCGCTTCTGGTGAAAGTAGGGGGAGCATAGAACTTTCGTTTTTATTTTCATCGTCTTGTAACATCTTAATTTCTTGCCATATTCCACCATTGGCAAGCATGGCATATAAACCCACCAGCTCTCGCATGGTCAATTCCGCTCCGCCAAGAATAAGGCTTAAGCCATAATAGCTCACATTGTGCTTAAAATACACTTGCGCACGCTGTAGCAATGTGTATAGAGAGGGGTTTAGGCGTGCGCCTAGGCTGATTGCCGGAACATTACGGCTGAGGCGCAACGCTTCGTGAGCTGGAACAGGCCCTTGAAATTGTTTGTCAAAGTTTTCCGGATTGTATTCGGCAAAACGCTTTGGCGTATCCATGAGCATGGTTTGCGGATGAATAAGCCCTTGGTCCAGTGCTAAGGCATAGATGAAGGGTTTTAGCGTGGAACCGGGAGATCTGCGTGCTCGAGTGCCGTCCACTTGCCCGTCAATTTTATCGTTATAGAAGTTGGCCGAACCTACCAAGGCACGCACTTCCATGCTTGGCCAATGCAAGAGCATTGCGCTGGCGTTTTGCAAGCCATAGATGGCGTTATGTGCAATAAATTGTTGGATTCGTTCCTTAATCAAGTTTTGCAAATCAATGTCAAGCGTTGTATGCAGGGTGCGTGGCAAGCTCAAGTCTTTTTGCAATTTTTGTGTAAACTCCATGCTCACATGTGGTGCAATCATGGGCATGGATTTCGGCGTAAAAATGCGTAGTGGCGGCGCCGTGGTTGGTACTGTTTCCTTGGGATAGTTGAGGTTCCAACTTGCATGCAAAGCGGTGCGTGCCTTATTAAAGGAAGGGTGTGGTATGAGCCTGCCTTTTTCGCCGCTTCTGAACGAGCGAGTAATGGGATTTTGCGGAATAAGTGTTAGGGCAAGCGCTTGTGTTCTGGTAAGTGTTTGCTCAGATTGACGAAAATAAACACGTGATGCCGCTGCAATTCCTTCAATATTACCGCCATAGGGTGCGAGGCTAAAATACGCTTCGAGCACACCGGCGTGTCCGTGATGCCAAACCAGCTGTAGGGCAAGCAACATTTGCTTTAACTTGCCCGGTATGGTATTGGTGACAAGTTTGTAGCGTAAGCGAGCCACTTGCATGGCAATAGTGGATGCGCCCATGCGACGGGTACCGGTGAGCGTGCTTTTCACCGCACGTAAAAGCGCAAAGGGATTAACGCCGGGATGACGATAAAAATGCCTGTCTTCATAAAGTAAAACAGCTTTTTGCACATATTCCGGAATGTGTTTTAGAGAAATGCGCTGGCGATACTTATCGTCAGTGGTGAGTCCCATGCGCATAAGTTCGCCATTTTTATCTAGAATCATGGGTGAAAATGACATTCCATCCAAGAGCTTTGGCGCCGGAGCACAGACAATGTATAGAAAAAGAGTAGCGGCAGCCAAAAGCCCCAAAGCGCTCAAGGCGAGGAAGGCTTGAGCAAGTTTGGTTTTGGCATATTTTTGAATAAATGTTTTAAACATGGTACCGGTCTATTAGTAAAAATGATGTTTTATATTTTAGCCAAGCCTGCACGTCACACAAGTCTTGGGCATCCATTTTTATACACTTTTATGCATTGCGCAAGTATTTCATCGTATGTGTTATTTTTTTAAAATATCCGACTTTTACCCCTTGACGATGGCATAAAACATTTTATTTAAATCCCATACATATTTTTTTGAGGAGAGTTACCACATGTCTGAAAAAGTAGAACAGCATGAATTTCGTGCGGAAGTGCGAAAAGTTCTTAATATTATTACACATTCATTGTATACAAATCGTGAGATATTTTTGCGTGAACTTGTATCTAATGCCTCTGATGCATTGGATAAATTGCGCTTTCAGCAAAATAAGGGCGAAGTTTGCCATGCGCAAGACCTTCCCTTTGAGATTAACATTGCCCTTGATAAGGACGCCAAAAAAATAACTATTGCTGATACCGGTATTGGTATGACGCAAGAAGAGCTCATTGCAAACCTTGGTACCATTGCCAAATCCGGCTCGGAAGAGTTTTTGAAAGACCTCAAAAGTCATAGTGAAAGCCAAGGCGAAGGCAAGGATGGCGAAGTAAGCGATGCTTCCAATATTATCGGCCGCTTTGGTGTGGGTTTTTACTCCATTTTTATGGTGGCGGATAAGGTTGAAGTAACTTCACGCCCAGCTTTTGGCGATAATACTGCTCATGTGTGGGTTAGTGATGGTTGTGGTTCTTTCACTGTTACGAACACCGACGATGCTCCTGAGCGTGGCACACGCATTGTGGCATACCTTAAGGAAGATGCCGCTGAGTTTTTGGAGAAGTATCGTGTTGAGTCCACCATTCGTAAACATTCAGCCTTTATTCCCTTTACGGTAAAGGTTGATGGTGAACATATTAACACGACGCCGGCTCTTTGGCGTGAACCAAAGTTCTCCATAACTAAAGAACAATACACAGAATTTTATAAGTTCTTGACATATGACCATGCAGAACCGCTTAGCACCATGCATTTTTCCGTGGATGCGCCGGTGCAATTCAATGCCTTGCTCTTTATCCCCGAACAAAGCCAAGATATTTTTGGAAGCGGCCGTGAGCACTGGGGACTTGATCTTTATGCACGCCGTGTGCTTATTATGCGTGAAAATAAAGAACTTTTGCCGGAGTTTTTGAGCTTCTTAAAGGGGGTAGTGGATACTGAAGATTTACCGCTCAATATTTCCCGTGAAAGTTTGCAAGAAAATCTTATTTTGCGTAAAATTCAGCAAACCATTGTGAAGCAAGCATTGACCCAGCTTGAAAGAATGGCTGAAGGCGAACAAGAAAATTATGCAAAATTTTGGCATAAGCATGGACGTGTTCTTAAGCTTGGTTACCATGATTTTGTGCATAAAGATCGCATTGCGCCATTGTTGCGCTTTAACTCTTCCATACACGAAAATGCAGAAGGCATAAGCTCTCTTGAGGAATACATGGGGCGTGCCAAGTCCGGTCAAAAAACTATTTGGTATGTGTCCGGTGCCAGCCGAGAGGCTGCACGCCTTAACCCGCATCTTGAAGTTTTCCGCAAAAAAGGGCTTGAAGTGCTTTATCTTACGGAGCCCATTGACGAATTTGTCATGGAAGGGCTTGGAAAGTATAAAGAATGGGATCTGAAAGCTGTTGAGCAAATTGATGATGAAAGCCTTAAAGATTTTGCCGATACCGAAGACAGTGCGCCAAAGGCTAGCCCGCTGGCGGAAGAAGATGTGACTAGCTTCGATGACTTAGTGAAGAAAATGCAAGAAATCCTTGGTGAAAAAGTAAAGGAAGTGCGTATTTCGCATCGCCTTGAAGGTAGCCCGGCTTGTCTTGTGGCTCCTGACGGCGGCCTCACTTCGTCCATGGAAAAGCTTATGCGTGTCATGCAAAAGGATGATACTATTCCGCAAAAAATCCTTGAAGTTAATCGTGACCATCCGATTTTACGCAATCTTTTGCGCATTTATAAGAATGACAATGCGGACTCATTGCTTACCGAAATGGTGGAAGCTCTCTTTGATACCAGCCTCTTGTTAGATGGTTATCTGAAAGACCCGCACGCATTAGCCAGCCGTACCAATAAGCTCATGGAGCAGGCCGGTGCTTGGTATGCTGATTTGAAGAAAATCTAGGTAAAAAATTAAATC
>CAYJJP010000204.1:0-4530 GCA_964370525.1 uncultured Desulfovibrionaceae bacterium
AGGCAAAGTGCAAGGCATGGTCGCTTGGTCGCACGCCCATAATCTCCACTTGGCACAAAATCATATTCACAAAGCTTTTATGTCCTACCAAAACACCCTTGGGTTTGCCGGTGGAACCGGAAGTATATATCAAATATGCGGCGTCATTTGCCTTTGGCTCTTGTATGTCAACAAGCTTGCTGGGTGTATTTTTCTGTTGTTCCGCATTCCAAAGTATTTTGGGGCAATGAGGTTTAAGATTTGTTATTCCGCTGATTTCAAAATCTTCTTCATGAAGGGCAACGATGCAAGAGGCTTTTGCATCCTCAAACATATGCGTAATGCGCTCATGGGGATAGTCCGGATCAATGGGGAGATAAATGGCCCCAATGCGCATAATGCCCAAAATGCATTCGGGTAGCATGTGATGCCTTCGGGCAAGCACTGCCACCACTTGCCCTTGGGCGATATTGTGGCTGAGCAGATGATTGGCAAAGGCTTGAACATGTTCTAAGAGTTTGGCATAATTGATGCTATCACCTTCTACGCTGCGTATGGCCGGATTTTCTCCGTATTGTTCAGCCACTTGCGCAAAAAGAGCCGGTATACTGACATTGGGGCGTTCTACTTTTTTGCCTTGCTCCCATATTTTGAGCTGTTCATATTCATCATCAAGTAAAACGGAGCATTCTTTAAGAGTTTTATGACCCTCGGTTGCCAAAAGAGTCAACACCTTTTCAAAGCGCAAAGCATAGCGTTTTATGTCATCAAGGGTAAAATGATTTTGGCTGTATTGAATATAGAAATCTAAGGGTGAATTTTCAGCGTCTTGTGTTACATGAATATACAACAATGCTGTGTCTTTAGATGGAAAAAATGGAACAATTTCCTCCACATGAAAATGACTGTTCTTGAAGGCAAAGCCTGGGACAAAGTTGATGGTGGTATCCCAAAGGTGCAAACAATCCTTGAGCACTCCAGCTTCGCGTAAGGCTAGCGTGATGGATGTTTTGGCATGTTTACGCATTTTGTAGCTTTGCTCTGCAATATTTTTATGGATCTCAGAGAGGCTTGTATCGCCATGCATATTTGGCACAATGGGTATGATGTTCATCATATACCCTTGCATATTCATGGGGTTTTTTCGTTCACCATTATTTATGGTCATGTTGACGGGGACATTTGTGTCATACATGAGGTGCAAGGTTATGGCGTGAATGCTGGTGAGTAAAGCCCCCATGCCGCTACCTTCGGCAAGCAAGGATTTAAAATGCGTTATGCTCTTTGGGCTTAGCCTGTGGGTGTACAGGCTTGTTTGGTTAAAGGTATCAGTATTTTGAGCTAAGCTTGGAAAAACGCGTATGTCCGGTGCGTTTTGTACGCTCTTTAGCCAAAATTCTTTATCTCGTTTATATCTTGCAGAGTTAAGGTGTGCTTTATCGGCATCAATAGTGCGCTGCCATGGGGGAAGTTTTGGCCAGTCAGTGGGACGATTGGCAAGTATATCTTCATATATTATAGAAAGTAAATGAGCGGCGGCATTGTTAAAGATGCCATCATTGACCAGATGGAAGGATTGATTGAGAAAGTGATATTTTTGCTTGGCAAAACGTACCAAAATAAAACGAATAAGCTTGCCACCAAGGGGGATAAAGGGTTTTTCTGCGCACTCTTGGCAAATGCGATCGGCTTCGGCTTGAGGATTTTCATGTGCTTGCACGTCATAATAAGTAAAATCCACTTCTTTATGCGTATTGAGCATAAAAACAGGATAGCCTTCACCTTGAACTAAGCTGGCAGTGAGTAAGGGATAGCGATTGACTAAGCGTTGCAAACTTTGGCGGACAATATTTTCATCCATGTGGCCTTGCAACAAAAAACGTCCACAAGCCGAAATGCCCGGGTGGCCCTCGGGTAAGCCTTGCTGGGCTAACCATACCTCTTTTTGAAAAGAAGTTAGTTCTAGTGTACTGGGTGGCATGGTAATTACCTAAAAAGTTAAGTTATACGTCATAGATATATTGTGTTGCATGTAGCATTACGCTACATGTTTATCAACAAAAGTACCGTCGGCCATATAGAGGACTCTATCTGCACAAGAAAAATATCTGTCGTCATGCGAAATGGCCAAAATTGTTTTACCTTGATTGCGGATATCTTGGAGCATTTCTTCATAAAAATAGCGTCTAAAATGGGGGTCAAAGTCGGCAGATACTTCGTCAAAGAGGTAAATATCTCGGTCTTCAAGTAAGGCGCAGGTCAAAGCAAGACGCTTGCGCTGACCTTGGGAGAGGTCACGCGTTGAAAATGTACCGTGTTCATCAACGCTAACCTTATGTTCAATTTGCATCATACTCAATAGCTCATGGATGCGCTTTGGAGAGTAACGCATGCCAAGAGTATGCTTAAAGAGGTGAAAATCTGCCGGCACAAGAGAAAATACATTGCGCCAAGATTCCATACCAATATCTGCTATACTACGCCCATTAAGTGATATATCTCCTGTGCTTGGTAAGTATAGGCCACTGATAAGGCGCATAAAAGTGGTTTTTCCGGCTCCATTACCACCGCATAAAAAGACTATTTCGCCACGCTTGAGCTCAAAAGAAGGAATATGTATGGCATAGGAAACACTGCCGTCAAGGTTTTTATGCTCAAAGCGCACGTCGTTTAGGCTTAGATTTTCAAAAGCAATGGGCACAAGTTCATGCTTTTGCCAATAATTTTGCACATTCTCTTGTTCGCATTTTTCCACAGCCGCATCAAGTTCTTGTTCAAGTTTACACAGCTCGTTAAGGGTCATCTCAACCTTACCAAACATGGGCACAAAACTTATAAGACTCATCATGGGGGTTATGCAAAATATGACCAAGACCAAGAGGGAAGTTATATCCTCGGTGGGTAATGAAAGAATGTTTGGTAATAAAAATAAAAGTAAACCAAGTATAAGCAGGTTAAACACAGCAAAAAAAGACATGCCTCGAGCTTGTCTTTTCTCGGTGCTTTCACGAGCCTGCATGGAAGCGTTAAGGTTTGGAAAAAGCCAAAGCTTAAATAAATCCACAGTCTTAAGTAAATGAATTTTTAGGTGCTGAAAACCTAGCTGTAAGTCATTGAGTTCAGAAGAAAACGCAATTTCTGCATCCCACGCTACTACTCGTAAATGATTAACACTCTTTAAGATACGGATAAAAATAAATAATCCTGTACCTAGAGCACAAAGCACAATGGATGCTCCAAGAACGGATATGCTAAACATGCGCCCAAAGGCCACAATCATCATAATGGAGTTGGCCGCTGCCACCACAAACATACGCGCAGCTTCAACCATCAAATCTTGGCTGTCGGATAAGAGGCTGTGGGTGCGCTCACGCTGCATTCTAAGGAAGTGTTCCATGGGCACGCCACGCAACTTAGCAGCAATATTTATACGTCTGTCCTTGATACTGCGCAAGGCAAGCAAGGAAGATTGCTGTGCAAGATAGTGGAAAAGATAATAAAAGACGGCAAGGCTTGCAAAAAATGATAAAAAAACTCCAAATGTGACTCCGGTTCCTGCAAGCTGTTCAAGGCCGGTAATAATGCTAAATATGGCTATGCCTTGCGCAAGACCGGCCCCACAACAAGCCAAAGCCAATTTTGTACTTTGGGCACCGGCCTCCGCATGAAGTAAAGAAAAAAAACGAGACTTATCTATGCGCATAAAATCCCCATAGGCATGCTTAGAATAGGGCAATACCCCATCTCTAAGCATGCAGTAATAATGCTAAAAATTATGCGTTCGTGGCGTTTTCAGCCGTCTTTTCTTCTTCTTTCTGCGGGGTGTTTTTTAAGCCTTTGACATAGGTTTTACCTTCTTCATATTTTTCCTTGAAGTAGGTTTTACCTTTTTCCACGTTAAAATCACCAAGGGAACCACCATTTTTAAAGTGACGGTTAAAAACACAACCTACAGCATAGGTAATGGCTCCGCCGGTAATGCTTATGGTAGACGCTGCTAGGGGTAGGCCAATGACCGGAATAGCTTTAAAAAGAGAAGCAAGCGTTGGCACAGCCGCAACGGTTACACCACCACCGCAAAGACCGGAGATGCATGTTTTAACCCATTGTTTTTCAAAAGGTATGCCGTATTGCATGCAGAGGGTGCGAACCATTTCAATTTGAATGGCTGTGAGGGCTGCAAAATCAACCAAGGGGATGGGCACAAGGCCTGCGGCCATAGAAGCGTACACACGCTTACGAATAATGGAATCAATGGTAGATTGGCATGGAGCCTCACAATGACACTCTTGAGTTTCTACAGCTTCCACAACGTTTTCAGTGTTTTTTTTCATAATATTTCCCTAGTTTAAGATAGTGATAACAGTAATTTCCAGTTCTACTTGCTTGGAGCATATATAATAAAAAACTATTTGTAAAGGCAAAAATTGTATGGGATACATTGATTAATTATTTTTCTGGGGGGAAAACTTTTGTGAACAAAAGGTTCTTCCCCCCGCCCCCCCGTGCCAAAAACGTTGACGTGGATTTTTTTTTGGCGAAAATTTTTGG
>CAYJJP010000205.1:0-4526 GCA_964370525.1 uncultured Desulfovibrionaceae bacterium
TCACTTGGAGAAAGTGTCTTTGCCTGCATAAAACTTTCCAAACAAACTACAGTAAAAAGTTTCCCTTCGTTAAGCACCGGAGTACATGTTTTTTCTTTAAGGTTAAGAACATTTTTCTTCCATTCATCAGGTATATTTTCTTTATCAATGCGCATTCTATACGCATCCAGCTGTGGCTTTTTCTCTAAAAATTCCTCAATGCTATTGATGCCCGCCAGCGATTCTTTTTTGTCACTACTGGCTATATAAACATCATAATTTGCTGCTATATTAAAGCTTTCCTTGTTGTCTTCATAATATTTTTTCACATCTTCAAGGGAAGGCACAAAATCTTTACGTAAAATTTCTGTTGTAAACTTTTGCAAAGCAATAATATACCGAATCACTTCTCGCCAAGAATTAATCTCTATTGAATTTTCTTCAAAATATTTTTCAAATTCACCTTCAGGATATTCTTTGCGTATATTTTCTTCAAACTCTTTAAGCATGACATCCGTAATAACAATGCCTATACTTTCAAGCTCTTGAAGCATCATTTCATATACAATCAGGTTAGCCAAAGTTTTACCGTATTGGGCGCGCAACTCAAGCAAGGTAAATTGCTCAAATATACCGAAATCAACCATATCAGCTTCTTGTGTAGCCTGAATAGTTTTCAAAAGTATGGGCCTACCATTTACCGTGGCCACAATACCTGCCGGAGTTTCGCGTTCAAAACATCCCCCAAGTATGAGCCCAAAAAAACAAATAAGCCATGTAATTGTTACACGCACAAATTGACCTCTTTTTTTATAAACATATCAAGAAACGAGAAAAATCACAACCCATTTTCTTTTGCCTGACATAAAAATATCATGCACACAATATATTTTCAAGCATATAAAGTACAAAATTCCTTACTGTTCATCCTTTTTTAGTGCAAAAAGTATTTTTTCCACTTCCTGAATATTTTTCAAAAAATTTCTTTCCTGTGCATCAAAAGAAATATCTAACGTGCTTGGTGCAATAAGGCTAATTTTATATGTCTGTTTTTTAGGTGTTACCGTCAAAAGCTTTACAAGTTTTTCACCATCAAGGCTTTGTTGATTTTTTGCAAAATGTATGCTTATTTTATGTGGAAAAATATCGGCTTTAACTGCTAATAATGTGCCAAGTGTTTGTTTAAAATGCAAAATCGCAAGAAAATTTTCAAATTCTGTGGGAAATGCTCCAAACCTGTCACGCATCCCAAGGGCAATGTCTTCTCGCCTTGCTCCGTCTGTAGCAGAACTTAAAGATTTATAGTATCTTAAGCGTTCTTTACTGTCTTGTACGTAGCTTTCCGGAATATGCGCCGGCACACCAATATGTAGCTCCGTTTCCACAGTAAGCGAGCTTGGCGCTCCTTTTAATCGACTCACCGCCTCTTCAAGCATTTCAAGAAAAAGCTCAAGCCCAAGACGTGTCATATGCCCTGATTGCACTTCACCCAAAATATTGCCGGCACCACGCAAACGTAAATCTTCCATGGCTACCTGAAAACCGGCGCCTAAATAATCAAGCTCAAGGATAATTCGCAAACGCTCTCGCGAAGTGTCTGACAGGCGATGCTCTTCCGGAACCACAAAAAAAGCATACGCTTGCCTATCTGAACGCCCTACTCTGCCACGCAATTGATATAATTGACCAAGCCCAAACATATGCGCTTGATCCACTATAAGCGTATTGGCACGCGGAAAGTCCAACCCCGACTCCACAATGGAAGTACACACCAGCACATCCAGCTCCCCATGCCAAAACTTGTGCATGGTTTCTTCAAGCTCTTTTTCCTGCATTTGCCCATGCGCCATGCCTATTCGCGCTGACGGCACGAGATTACGCACATATTCGGCAACACGCTCAAGCCCTTGTACTCTATTATATACCCAAAATACTTGACCTTCTCTATTTATTTCACGCTCAAGTACTTCTTTAAGAACCTTGCCGTCGCGCTGCAAAATAGCTGTGGAAACAGGCTTGCGTTCCGGCGGTGCTGTTTCAATAATGGATAATTCTCGAATGCCGGACATAGACAATTGCAAAGTACGCGGGATAGGCGTAGCCGTCAGCGTGAGCGCATCCACATTTTTTTTCAGCGCCTTTAATTTTTCCTTGTGCCGCACTCCAAAACGCTGCTCTTCATCGAGAATAAGTAAGCCCAAATTAGGCAACACCACATCCTTGGACAAAAGCCTATGCGTACCCACCACAATATCAATATGCCCGTCCGCAGCCGACTTAAGCACCTCTTTTTGCTTTGCTTTGCTCACAAACCGACTAAGCAAACCCACATTAATAGGAAAGCCGGCAAGACGTTGACGAAATGTCTGAAAATGCTGTTCGGCAAGTACCGTGGTAGGACATAAAAGTGCCACTTGCCGCCCCTCAGCCGCTGCCCTAAACGATGCCCGCAATGCCACTTCCGTTTTGCCAAAACCCACATCACCACATACCAATCTGTCCATGGGCTGGCTTTTTTCCATATCATCAAGTACATCTTGGATAGCTCTTGCTTGATCCGGCGTTTCTTCAAAACCAAAAGTAGCCTCAAACTCTTTGAAAAGCTCATCGGGCGGGCCATAGCTAAATCCCTTGGTCACCTTGCGAAATGCATACATCTCCACAAGATCCGCCGCAATTTTTTCAATGGCTTTGCGCGCTTTTTCCTTACTGTTTTGCCACTGCGTACCGCCAAGCTTATCAAGCACAGGCACGGCACCATCGCCTCCCTTAAAACGCTGAATAAGGGCAAGCCTGTCTGCCGGCACATATAATTTATCCGCACCTGAATATTCTAACAATAGGTAATCATTACCTGTTTCACCCATTTTCATGTGATGCAAACCGGCAAAACGTGCAATACCATAATCACGGTGCACAAGAAGATCGCCCGTCGATAATTCATCAAAACGATCCAAGCCCCGAAAAGCACCGCTGGCTGTACGCGCTCGTTTTTCAGCCTTTGGAAAGAGAATATCTTCACCCAAGATGCGCACATTGTCCCACAAAAGATCCACGCCACCACGCCAAGGCGAAATGAGCGCAAATAATCCTTGCGTTTGCGGCATATAGCGTAAATGCGGCTTCAGTCCGTCCTGCTCTGCCAAGGCTAAAAACTTACTACGGCTTCGTTCGGTGGCAAAAGAAAAAATAACTTGACGATGTTGCGCTTGCCAAGTGCCAATCCCTTCTACAAGCTGTTGCCATGGCCTGTCAACACTGCCACCTTGAGGAAAAAGATCTGTAAAGCTATGAAGCTGTCTTTCTTGTACATCAAAAACAGTCCCTTCCTCTTTGCCCTTTTCAATATCGCCCATGAGCAAGGGCTCTTGATAAACAGCCAACGTTTTTTCGCTTTCAAACAGAGCAAAAAGAGTATTTACATCTCGTAAAACCATGCGAGCCGATTGCGGAACGGCATTGTCTTCGCTTTCAAGGCGCTCAGCAAGAACACGATTTCCGCTTTCAAGCTCTTCGCGAACATCAGCTTTTCCGGGTAGTAACCACACACAATCATCGCTAAGCCACTCCTCAAGCACGCTTGGCGCATCATAAAAAGTGCCCGGTAAAAGAGCATGACCACCAAGACTAAGGTTTTTCTTAAAGTCATGGGCAAAATTTTCATCAAGCAAGCCCTTATTTACCAATCTCTCAAAACGCTCACGAGCTTTATTTTGCTCCGCAACGCTGGCAGCAATGGGAACCGGAGGCAAAATAATAATTTCAGCTACAGACTGTAAAGAACGCTGGGAATTAACATCAAAGAGGCGCATATCTTCTAAATAATCGCCGAAAAACTCCAAACGCAAAGGCTTTTCATAACCGGGAGGAAAAATATCCAAAATATCGCCGCGCCTTGCTATCTCACCGGCTCGAGCTACCATTTGCACACGCTCATAACCCCAGTCAACGGCCTGCTCCACCAGCATCTCCGGCGACATTTCTGCCCCCTTACTCAAATGCAACTCATGCCCATCAAAGAAGTTTTTCGGCATATATTTAATGAGTAAATTATCAGGCGTCAACACAAGACAACTTGGACGCTTGAACTGTAAAGCATACAAAACCGCCATGCGCTCTGCCCAGTAAGCTTGCAAAGAAGCCCTCTCACCAGCACCGACACTATGCGCAATAACACCGGGCGGCAAAAATAAAAGCTCACTCTTAAAACGCACAGCATCACAAGGCGTGGCAGCAAGAGAAATCTCAGGGGAAAATAAAGTTAAAAAACCACGCGCCGCCAAGAGTTCTTCGCGAGTACGAACCATAAGCACAGCACTCTTCCCCGCTTCCATACATTGCAACGCTAAGCGACAACGAGAGGCAAGACCACTACGGGCTAGCTGACAAGAATTTTTTACTTCAAGTATTACTTTAAGAATAGACATAATTTCATTGGTTCTCACATTATATATGGCAATAGCAACATATGCACCCTCACGCCACTTGTCAATGTGCAAATTTTGAAGAAGAAGGAATGTGATGAAGGAATGCATTTATTTATTTTT
>CAYJJP010000206.1:0-4521 GCA_964370525.1 uncultured Desulfovibrionaceae bacterium
TTATATCGCCGGTATGTACACTATCACCCTGCTTTAATGTTAATATTTTACCTTCACGCTCAACGCTGACATTGCCCTTGGCCTGAGTGATTATTGCTGCTTGTGCCATGCATACCTCTATTATTTATTTAAACCTATGATGAATTTTTAATCGATCATATATATTATTAAAAGTTATAACTATCTATATCGTAAATTTTTTGATGTGGATTACCCTAAGAAAAGTTTTCGGTAAAAAAACTGCCACGCCCAAAAAAAGATTACGATGAATATACTCTTTTTTTCCTGAAGAAGCAAACTTTAAAATTTCCTCTTCAACATCCCAACATAACTATAATTATATGACATAAAATATCTTTCCCATTGAAGCATTGTGCCGTACAAAAATGTAATTGACAATACGAATTTACAGCTTATTTTACCATTGCCAGTATACTTTTTTTATTATATGCTCCATGTCTTTACACAGGCAGGAGCCTATTACAAAAACAAAAACTACATATATAACTACTGAGGAATACAGAGAGGTCATCATGTTTGGATATATTTTCAGAAAGATTTTTGGCAGTAAAAATGAACGATATTTAAAACGCAAAAAACACGAGGTAAACGCCATCAATGCTCTTGAAGCAGAGATGGAAAGCCTAAGCCTTGAAGAAATACGCGAGCGCATCACTACAATTAAAGAAGAAATTCAAAGCGGCGCAAAGTCCCTTGACGACGTTCTTGTACCTGTTTTTGCTCTTGTGCGCGAAACCTCAAAGCGCGTGCTTGGTATGCGCCACTATGATGTACAATTACTTGGCGGTATTATCCTTCACAAAGGAAAAATCGCCGAAATGAAAACCGGTGAAGGTAAAACCCTCGTGGCCACGCTCCCCGTGGTACTCAATGCACTTTCCGGTAAGGGCGTGCACGTTATTACCGTCAACGATTATCTTGCCAGCCGTGATGCTGCATGGATGGGCGAAATCTACACAGCGCTTGGCCTTTCTGTGGGAGTTATAGTGCATGGCCTTGACGATGAACAACGCAAAGCCGCCTATGCCGCCGACATTACCTACGGCACCAACAACGAGTTTGGCTTTGACTACTTGCGTGACAATATGAAGTTCTACATCGAGCAATTGGTTCAGCGCAAACATAACTTTGCCATCGTGGACGAAGTGGACTCGATTTTAATCGACGAAGCCCGTACACCATTAATTATTTCCGGTTCTTCCGAAGAATCTGTTGGGCAATATCAAATCATCGACCAAGTGGTACGCCAGCTGGAAATAGAAGTTGACTATACCGTTGACGAAAAAGCACGCACTGCCATGCTTACAGAAGCCGGCGTTGCTCGCTGCGAAGAACTACTCAAAGTTGATAATCTCTTTGATCCGGCTCATATTACTGCACAACACCACGTCATGCAGGCCTTAAAAGCACACACTGTTTTCCGTAAAGATATTGAATACATAGTCCAAGACAATCAAGTAGTCATTGTGGATGAATTTACCGGAAGACTCATGCCGGGACGACGTTTTTCCGACGGACAACACCAAGCCTTGGAAGCCAAGGAAGGCGTTAAAATTGCTGCCGAAAACCAAACGCTTGCATCAATCACCTTCCAAAACTATTTCCGACTCTACGACAAATTAAGCGGTATGACCGGCACAGCCGACACCGAAGCCGTAGAATTTCAACAAATTTATGGCCTTGAAGTCATAAGCATGCCTTCAAATATGCCCATGGTGCGTAAGGACTATTCAGACCTTATCTATCGCACACGCCAAGAAAAATTTAACGCCATTGCAGACTCCATCGCCGAACTGCATCAAAGCGGACAGCCTGTACTTGTGGGTACAATATCCATTGAAAACTCTGAACTAATATCACGAATCTTAAAACAACGACGCATACCACACAATGTACTCAACGCCAAACATCATGAGCAAGAAGCAGAAATTGTTGCGCAAGCCGGACAAAAAGGCAAAGTAACCATCGCCACCAACATGGCCGGCCGCGGTACGGACATTGTGCTTGGTGAAGGTGTAACAGAGCTTGGCGGCCTGCACATCCTTGGTACAGAACGCCACGAAAGCAGACGTATTGACAATCAGTTGCGTGGTCGCTCCGGTCGTCAAGGCGACCCCGGCTCTTCACGTTTTTACCTTTCCCTAGAAGATGACCTCATGCGTCTTTTTGGCTCGGATCGTATTGCCGGTCTTATGCAGAAACTTGGCCTTGAGGACGGCGAATCCATCGAAAATGCTATGGTTACACGGGCTGTGGAAGGTGCGCAAAAACGTGTTGAAGGTCACCATTTTGAAATTCGCAAAACCCTGCTGGACTATGATAACGTCATGAGCCAACAGCGTGAAGTTATTTACTCTTTACGCCGAGAACTGATTGAAGCGCAAAGTCTTGAATCAGTGTTGGATGAATTTTGTGAAGATATACTTGATGATATTTATGCTGTGGTTGAACAAAGCACAGCGAAAAACCCCTTAAGTCAAGACGACGAAGACATGGTGCGTGCTCGCTTAAAAGAAATCTTTTCCTTTGATCGCCTTGATGACGTCTTGGCCAAGAATAAAGCCCTGCCTACGCATGAAGAAACAAAGGGTTATGTAGAAAAAACTTTACTACTACTACAAGAAGATGCTCCAGAAATATATGCTGACATAGTACGCTATTACCTCTTACAAGAGCTAGATAAAGCATGGAAGGAACACTTGCGTAATATGGATTCCTTGCGTGATGGCATTGGCTTGCGTGGCTATGGACAAAAAGACCCTAAACTTGAATACAAGCGTGAAGGCTTTGAACTTTTTCAATCCATGATTTTCCGCATCCGAGAAAATGTTTTCAAAGCGCTCACTCGTGTGCGCATTGAAAAAGAAGAACCGGAAGAATTGCGCCATACAGAAGAAATTGCCATGTCGTACTCCGGCTCCCCTGAAAGCGCAGAGGGCACCGCACAAGCAAAGTCTGACAAAGTAGGACGCAATAGCGCTTGTCCTTGCGGAAGCGGACGAAAATATAAAAAATGCTGCGGCGCATAAACACATGATTTTATTTAACCGTTGGTAAACTAAAATGGCTGCACCCATTACGGCTTAGCTTGTAGTGTGATTTTTTCACTTTTCATTACCACAAAGATAAATTATTTAAGAACGACTTGACGTAGCAATATTGGCATTAGAAGCTTTTTTTCTCAAAAGGCTGCCAACACGAAAGGCAGCAAGAACATAGTTTATTAATAAAGGATTTAGCATGCAGCAAAATTCAGATGCCCCCCTTATTATGATTGGCCCATTACTTGCGTCTTTAGCCGGACTTGCATTTTGCGCTTGGTCTGCTTACGGCAATACAATTGACATTTGTATTTCAGCTGGTTGTAGCATAAACAAAGATATTTCCATTGGCGGCATTTCCCTTTGGTGGTTTGGCTGCGCTGCTTTTGCCTTGCTCGTCATTCTTTCCTTTAGCGGACGCCCTGTGCTTGGCATTATTGTTTCCGGTGCGTGTTTAGTTGGTGATGTTGGGCTTTTAGTACTAATGCTACTCACAGCGTCTTGCATTTCTTGTCTAGTGGTGGCTATCCTTTTTGCTGTTTGTTTTACAGCCTTTAGGCATGCAAACAATACTAATGATTCACCCCGCACACGCTCATGGCTAGTTCTTTTTTGGATGCTTTTTTTCATTGCCAACGTTGGCAGTGTCGTGCGTGAAAATATGCTTCCTTGGGCTATTCACAAGGCTGAAAATAGCTCGGTAAATGTTTATTTTTCACCAACATGCCCCTCTTGCCTCGATGCTGTTGCCGCACTAAACAACTCGCCTTCAGCAGCATTTTACCCTGTCTCCAAAAACGACCAAGACACCGCTCTCATAGCGCTTATGGAAAATAATCTTGAACAAGGGCTAAGCCCACTGGAAGCCATATCACTTGCAAGGCAAAACATTAATGTCGCCGCAAGCCAAAATCTGTTTTCAAAGCTCATATTACAATTTAAATTGCTTATAAATTCCGCCTACTTAGCTCGCAATGGTATAGACGTGGTTCCGGTAATTGAATACAAGGGCTTACCTGGATTTTTAGCTCCAAGGCACGGAAGTGACACTTCCTACAAGGCTCCTCTACCACTCACAGTACATAGCCCAGCTAAAGAAGAACCACAGCAAGCAAAGAGCGACCCCAACGCCACGCCAATAGCTACAATTGATGGTGCACCCATTGTAATGGGACGAATTCCCAAAGAACAACTTGACCTTCAAAACCATAGCAACCCAGAACACATCATGGGTAATGGCGCCTTTACTTACAGAGGTGGCGCAGGTGTTTCGCCCCCCTCCACATCAAATAACAATGTCTTACCATTTGACACAGGAGTTGTAGGAGCTTGTGGTGGTAGCACTGCAATTCCTTGCCCTGACTAACAGTGCGTTGAAAAAGGGTGAACTGCATCGTCAGGCTCGCTTTTTGCTCCGGTTACGTATGTTTTCTGGATACGCGCCCTTCGCAAAAAGCTT
>CAYJJP010000207.1:0-4474 GCA_964370525.1 uncultured Desulfovibrionaceae bacterium
TCATGTTTCAATTCACGAACGTCCCCAATCGCCAACTCACCAAGCCTCAGCGGCCCTTGCGCCACACGCACCAGTTTGAGTATGGTTAGCTGCAAATCTCGACACATGCGTCGTATTTGACGATTGATTCCTTGGTGTAGCGTGAGTTCCAAGAGGGTAGAGCGCTTATCTTGGCGCAAAATACGTACTTTAGTGGGAGCAAGCCTTTCCCCTTCTGACAAAAGCATGCCACTTTGCATAGTTTCAATATGCTCTAAAAGCACAGTTTCGCGCACAATAACGTGATAAACTTTCGGCAAATGATAACGAGGGTGCGCAAGCTTTTGAGCAAAGTGTCCATCATCGGTGAGCAGTAAAAGTCCTTCAGAAAAATAATCCAGTCGGCCCACAGTAAAAAGTCGTTTTTCTCTAAATTTTCTTGGCAAAATATCAAAAATAGTTGGGCGACCTTCAGGGTCATTGGCTGTGCACACGGTTTGAATGGGTTTGTGCAACATAAGATAGAGACGAGATTTTGAGTGCTGAAGTACACGCCCGTCAAAGCTTATTTCATCATCTTCAAGTGATACTTTATGGGCTAGATTTGTAACGCATTGCCCATTGACTTTAACCTTACCTGCTAAAATATATTCCTCAGCCTTGCGCCGTGAGCATACGCCGGCATCGGCAAGAGCCTTATTGATGCGTATTAAAGTTTTACTTGATGGTTGTTCTTTCATCTGATCTCCAAATTTTTTGGCCTGTGGTTTGACAATACCCAAACAGTCGTTTGATAGCCTTGCTAAGACTGTGGTCGCTGTGATTGCCATGTCTAGTACGAAGCCGGAAAAATGAAAAGGAAAATCTTTCAAGTATCAATTTAAGGATACACAGATGAACCCAGCAAAAATTTTGCGCCATGGAAAATGAGCTGTAATTCACTTGCGACGGAAGCAAAGCGACATTTGGAGTGGGCGTGCCTTTCTGAAAAATGCATGAAAATGCGTTTTTCAGCGTCGACTAGAGTAAACAAGCTAGCGAAGAACTCAATGCAAGCAGCATGGGCAATAAATGAGAATCATTTTTCAATATTTCAATATTATTAGGATGTTATTTAAATTCAGCATATATCAAAGTTTACATAATTATCATTATGGGACATATAAATATACATAAAAGCGGACACACAAAGCTTCAAGCTGTTTCCGTTTGCCCTATTCAAGCGCACAAAAATCTCAAAAATGTCATTTCTCCACTTGCCATATTTCACGGCAAAGAGTAAAAATATGCATTCGTAGAATGGTTTTTTTATATTGTTTATGGATATGGATAAGGAGTACATATGGGGCTTATAAATAGTTCGGCGTCTTTTACGCGCTTTCGTATTATGGATGAAATTCCCAAGGATTTATGGGGCACCATCCCGGAAAAGTTACAATTTTTTGCATTCAAAGATATAGACGATACGTCTGAAGAAAATTCACACGGTTGGACATGTTTTGATGATATGCTTGATACAGAATGGAATACTGCTCCGCCGCAAAAAGGCGATTATTACCTATTTTCTTTGCGTTTAGATACAAGGCGCGTGCCGCCCGGCGTGCTCAAAAAGCACTTTGCCTTAGCTTTAAATGATGAAAAACAAAAAATGGCTGAGCAAAATAAGAAGTTTATTAGCCGTGAAAGAAAAAAAGAACTTAAAGAACAAGTACTTATTCGCTTGCGCCAACGCTTTTTGCCCATTCCGGCCGAATTTAATGTAGTGTGGGCAGCGTCACAAAATACAGTGTGGTTTATGTCAACACAAAATAAAATGATTGAAATGTTTACAGAACTTTTCACCAAAACTTTTGACATTCACCTTGATCAAATGACCCCATATGGCCTTGCTAGCACTTTTTTAAATGAAAATGAGCTCATGCAACTTGATATCCTTGAACCTACACAATTTGCAGCGGAGTAAAATATGGCAGAAATGACCACAGACCTTGTGCTTGGACAAGAGTTTTTAACGTGGCTTTGGTATAAAAGTGACACAGCACCCCACTCTTTTGCGGATAAAAAAAGAATGCCCTTTGCTGTCTATATGGAACAGCGCATTGTGGTGCAAGGCGGTGAAGGCGAAAACCTTGAAACAGCATCTGTGTCCGGCTCCCTCTCTCCCCTACGCGAGGCTCGCTTTGGTCTTGCCACCGGAAAAAAAGTCACGCGGGCGCTGGTGCGCTTTGAAAAGGACGAACTTTCTTGGCAAGTAAATCTTAAGGCCGAAGATTTTTCATGCAATAGCCTCAAAACCCCAAAGATTGAAAAAGAAAGCGACGACGACGACCCGGATGCCTTCATTCTTGAAAAAATTTATCTTATTGAACTGTGCCTTGAACTTCTCGACGCCCTTTATGAGCAATTTATCGCCCTTCGCCTTTCTCAAGCTTGGAAAGAGGAAGTGCGCGATATTCGACAATGGATGATAAAGGACGATAGCTAGGAAATACTGTTATATAAGCACTGATTAATTCGATTTTTGAGAGCGTATAGTAATTTCAGTGGATATTTTCAGAAAAATGATTAATCAGTGTATTTTCATAACAAATAAACACAAAAAGGAGCTCATATGCAAACCAGAAATGCCATAGGAAATCTTATCAATAAATATAATGCCGTCCTCAAAAAATGTCATTATTTGAACAGTATGTGCAGCTTTTTACCCGCTGTGGCTCTAACAGGCGCATTACTTGTGGGAACAGCTCTTCCTCATGCCTTGGCGGCTACAGATATAGTCATTGATGGTGATAAGACTATTAACACCACAACTTTAAGTACTGACGGCAAAATCACCACCGCCACCAATGCCACGACACATACCCTCACACTTGAAGACACTGTCAGCACCACAGGCACGGTGACCATCGGCAATGAAGCGCAAACAGGTAATGTGAATATAACGCTTCAAGGTATCGGTACCGATGCTACATTCCAAAGCGGTAATTTGACCATTCTTGACAATAGCACTGATACAACAAAAAAAACAACATTCACCATCGGTGCGGGTGGTAGCAGTCTACACAAATACGTCGTTGACGGCACAACAAGCATCGACGGCACGCTAGACATCAAGGATAATATCAATTTCTTTGACGGCGGCATTTTAGCTGAAAGCGCGGACAGTACTGTGAACGTTGACAGTGCCTATGTTTCCTTTGACACCTCTGAAGGCTTCAAACCTTTAGGCGCGTACAATATCCTTGAGGGTGCGGGCGAGTTTAACAAAAACATCTTGAGTTTTTCGCATTTGACTGTGGATAGTGCCGACACCATTGTGGAACTTGGGGGAGGTGGTGTAGCCGCAGCCGGAACCGGACAGATCGCCATGGCTGACAATACCTTACTCTTTGTGGGAAATTTCACTTTATCCGGTCAAGTCGGTACTCAAAATGTTACTCTACAAGACGCCAATCTTATGGCCGGCACTGTGAAAGTGGGTGACGGCACAGGCGAGCTGACCCTTGGCGTAGACTTTACCATCACAGGGCTTGAGGGGGTGGATGACGTTATTGATGCCAAATCCATAGACCTTGCCGGAAAAACATTACATTTGGGTTATGATCCTAATAGTACCAATATATCAAGCCCCGGCGGCACCATCGATGCCACCATCAATGCTATGGCGCAAAACAGCACCATACAAGTGGATGCAGGCCATTGGAAATATGAAGGGCTTAATGCCGCTCTTGGTAGTGAAGGCACATTGCATGTCAAGGGTGGAACTTTTGAGGAAGTGAGCGATACCGGCGTCACTCGAGCCGCCAGTGAATTTAAAATTGGCGGTACGGGCATTGTTATGGAAGGGGGAACATATTATAGTAAAAACCTCACTTTGGAACATAACAGTGAGCAAAACTTAAATATTATCGGCACGGTGAAAGCTGATATCCTTGTGGTGAATAATTCTAGCGGCGGTTCGGATGATCTCACCATCAACTCCGGCACCTTGGAAGTGACCCAAAGCCTTGTGGCGAATACTATAACCTTAAATGGTGATGATAGTTTTAATACCCTTAATTTAGAAGTGGGTTCCTCCACAGCAGTTCTGAATGCCGATGTTGTTGCCAATGGGAATATTGCGGCGATGAGCGTCCAATCGGGCAACTGGACGGCTAAGGGTGATATTACCTTGACAAAAGGAACATTGACTGTGGGGTTAACCAATACCAATATCACCGCAAGCCTTGACCTGCAGGGGCAAACGCTCACAACTACGGCGCTCAATGGATTGGTTATTGTGGGAAAAGGCAGCAGTCTTAATCTTGATTTGAGCAATATGGGTACCATTACGGAGAATAATAATGCATTTTCTCCGAACTTTACTGATTCGGACATTGCCGCTGACACATTTACAAATTCAGGCAAGGTGGTATTCTATTCGGATGATCAGCGTAGCATGACTGTGGACGCATACAAAACTCTCGTTAATGATATTAAGGCGCAGCTCGACAGT
>CAYJJP010000208.1:0-4472 GCA_964370525.1 uncultured Desulfovibrionaceae bacterium
GCTACTTCTGATGGAAGAATGAGTACAAGTCCGTCGGAACCTATGCCTTTGTGGCGATCGCTGACAAGTATGGCTAGTTTATCCGGCTCAGCCACAGGGCTTATGCGGTCGTCCATGTATACATAGTCATTTCCGGCGCCGTGCATCTTGGTAAATTTCATAAAAACTCCTGCATTATTATTCTTTATGCTCTGTAATCCAAGCGTTAAGTCCGCTTAAATCTTCTCCGTAAGGGTATTTTCCACCCTGAAACCTTTTGCCACGTCCATAAAATTGTGTCCCCACTTCTTCAGCGGCGTATAAATCTAAGGAGGCATCTCCCACCATAAGTACGTCACTTGGGTCAGCTTTTGCCATGCGTACAATGTTGGCAAGCAGGGCTGCCTTAGCTGGCGGAGAACCATAAATTCCTGTAAAATAATGTGCTATGCCCCGTGCTTCCAGTATATATGGCAGGTCGGCTTGTGGGGCACCTGAGCATACATAAATGGGCAAAATTTTGTGCCATGTTTTGAGTACATCTTCAATGCCGGGCACCAGATCGCTGGTTTTGAGCTCTGCGTTGGCAAGTTCGATAAAGCGCTCATTCCAAGCTTCAAGGTCAGCTTCTGTAGCTTTTTTGCCAAGTATTTCTTCAAAAAACCATGCGAATTTTATATATCGACTCACACCTTCGTGCATACGATGATACATGACAAGCCTTGTGGCGGCCTCTTGACCGTAGGGGGCGGCAATACGCTCCATGGCTTTCATTTTTATGTCAATGCTTTCCAAAATGACGCCGTCGCAATCTAAAACTAAGCAACTTATGGGCATGATTTTTCCTTATATATTTAATGCATTGCAAAGATTGTGTACGCATTGCCATGCGCATTCATTTGTATTTTGCGAAGAAGTTTCGGTATGTATAACAATAATGTCATGTGCCTTGGCATATTCCACATCCACGGTGTTAAAGTTATTGCCATAAATGGAGATAACTTTCAAGCGTGGAGATAGAGCCATGACTGCGGCGCCAATGCTTTCTTCGCCCACAATGATGCCTTCGCAATCCGCAATTAGGGATATAATTTCCGGTGGTTCTAATGTGCGACCGCGAGCGTTTTGTACGCAGTGCAGGCCTTTTTCATACAGATGGAGTAGGGGGCTTATGTCATCCTTGGAAAATTCAGCAAGAGTTATGGCAATTTTCATGCGCTATCCTATAAAAAAAGCCCCAACCTAGGTTAGGGCTTAGGGTGTTTAATAAATGGTTTTATTAGCCAATGAAAGGATTAGCAAAGAGTAGGATGAAGCTTACAACCAAGGCATAAATGGCCAAAGATTCGATAAATGCGAAAGCCAAAATCATGGTACCGGTGATTTTTCCACTGGCATCAGGGTTACGAGCAACGCCTTCACAAGCAGCTTTTAAGCCAAGTCCCATGCCGATACCACAACCACAAGCTGCAAGGCCGATACCAAGAACGGAAGCAAGGGCGGTGAAGCTAATGGACAAAGGATCGCCAGCAGCAAAAGCAAAGGAAGCCATACCTACAAAAGCCACGGTGGTCAAAGCAATCATCAATAGTTTACGCATGTTAAAACTCCTTAAAATTATTATATGTTAGGGTCCGAAGACCATTCCCCACAAACTATAAGCTCGTATAAGCTCATTATCCTAGTGTGCGTGTTCCAAAGATGCCTTGATGTAGAACATGGTTAGCATAAAGAACACAAAGGCTTGCATGCTTTTGCCTATAAGGAACAAGGCATAAATAGGCAATGAGCCGAGTATTGGTGCCATGACAAAGGCAAGAATTATAACAATTTCTTCGCCGCGAATATTACCGAAAAGACGTAAGGAAAGCGAGAGGATACGTGATACGTGTGATACAACTTCCAAGGGGAACATAAGCGGGATGAGCGCTTTGGACGGGCCTGTGAAGTGGTTTACATAGTGTGCTCCCCAGCGTTGTATTCCGATGAAGTTGTAGTAGACAAAGACCACCAAAGCCATGGATACTGTTGTATTGAGGTTGGCTGTTGGCGCATCACATCCCGGAATAAGTCCCATAAGGTTCATGGTGATGATGTATATGAAAATAATAGACAAAAGAGGTACAAATTTTTTCCCGTCTTTTTCGCCCAAGCTTGCACAGACAAAGTCATCGATGGTACCTATGACCGTTTCGAAAAAATTCTGCAAACCTCCAGGAACCATGGTGATATTTTTCCGTACCTTGTAGGCAACGTAAAACAATAAAGCCATGCCAAGCCAAGTGAAGAAAACATGTTTGAATTCTATAGCTTGTCCACCAATGGTGATTTCGTCCATACCAAAAATTGTTGAAAGTAGAACCGGATGTGGCAATCCACCTGCCATAATGCACACTCCTTACGGCTTAAGCTCGATTAAAATGCATACGAGCAAAGGTTGTAAGAGCCAAGACCATGCTTGCTGTAACTCCACAAACAAGCACTAAAGCCGAGGCCTTCAAAACGACAAAAGCAACATACAACACAAGGGCTGCAATAAGCAACCTTATACTTGAACTAAAAAGCAAGAGAACCAGCTGTCCTCTTTGTCCTTTGGAGGACTTAGCCAGAGAAAAACCGAGTATTTGTCCGGAAATTCCCCAAAATATATGAGCAAAAATGGTAACACCCAAAGCAAAGCTTATGCCATGCATGCTCCATTTTAAAGCTATTACTCCTACAGTAAAACATAAAATGACAAATGCGATTTGGACAACCAGCAAGCGACGTACTAAGGGATGATGAAATCCTCTGCGCCAAAGCATTGCTTCCAAGGCATGAAAACAATTAGCAAAAATATTGCTTGTATGCTGCTTACTGTATGACACCTTTTCGCCTAATCTTCTTTATTATTTTTATGAACACTGTCAAGTGGTGGATATTCTGAGGAAACATCTTCATTAGAAGATGTTGTCCTTTTATCCTTGGGCTTGTTCATTTTTTTTAGCAACATTTGTGTATCTCGATATACATTGAGAAATCCCGCTAAAATGCCCACCACTAGGAATACTAATTTCATCCACGGGCCTGTGTCAAGCCAAAAATCAAGGCCGTATCCAATGCCAAAACCCACAATGGGGCCGCTTACCATGTGCAACCCTATGGTTCCGGCTGAGGCAAACACTTCTAAACTATCGCTTTTTACTTTAAGTTTTTGCACAAAGCTCATTCAAGTCCACCCATTTGAGCTTACTTTTACAAGCTTACTCGTCATGTTTAGCAAATTAATGTTTGTCCTTCTCAAGTTTGTTTCCACTAAAACAAACCTTGTGAGATTTAACACATGTGAGAGAAGAACGTCAAGTCTTTATTGTTCTTTGAATTTAAAAGCCATAAAATACATTGTAGGGTAGCGATTAAAAAAGAATTTTTCTATTCTTTATTGAGGATCAGAACAGCATCTTCGCCATCTTTTTCGCTGACTAATACGTTTATCTGTTCATGTATGTCAGTGGGAATTGTTATCCCCACATAATCAGCCATAATGGGTAGCTCTCGGTGTCCCCTGTCTACCAGCGCCAGCAATTCTACTTTTTTCGGGCGCCCGTAGTCAAGCAAGGCATCAAGAGCAGAGCGTATTGTTCGCCCTGTATAGAGCACGTCATCCACCAAAATTATATTCATGCCTTCGATGTCGCATGGAATATCCGATTGCCCTATATGTGGTTTTGCATCAAGGCTTGTCCAATCGTCACGGTACAGATTTATATCTAAAGTGCCAAGAGCGATGTCACACTGGGTTTTTGCCGATAAGATTTTTTGCAAACGCCTCGCAAGATCAACGCCGCGTCTTTGAATGCCAACGAGCATGAGCCCGCTGTAGTTTTGATGTTTTTCCAAAATAACTAATGCCAGCCCATCTAAAATGTGCTCCATTTCCTCTGCTTGCAAAATCTTTCTACTTTTCATGGTGTTTTTCTCCGAATACTATTTCATTTATAGATGTTAAGTAAAACCTTTTTAACGATGATTCCAAATTTTATTTGCTGAGGTTATCAATATGAAATTTTCGCCATTGACAAATGTTCATTCAGTGCTTAGCTTGTTGACTACAAAAAAACAGGAGGCCAGTTATGGTTGATTTGACAGAAGGCGCTCGTAAAGAGCTTGAAGCCTACTTCGCCGATAAAGAAAAAGGATCCATCCGCATTTATTTAGCTCCCGGCGGTTGAAGCGGACCGCGCTTAGCATTGGCTCTGGATGAGCCAACAGACGAAGACGGAACTTTTGATGTTGATGGTTTTACTTTTTGCATTAACAAAGAGCTTTTAGCACAAATTGAAGGTGTTACCCTTGATTTTGGCTATATGGGCTTTGCTATTAATCCCACAAAACCCTTGCCCTCTAGTGGTGGAAGTTCCTGCGGAGGTTGTGCAGGCAGTTCCGGTTGTGGCAGTTAGCCTCATATAAAATTAAAAAAATATTTTTTAATATATTGATATAAAAATTGGGAA
>CAYJJP010000209.1:0-4466 GCA_964370525.1 uncultured Desulfovibrionaceae bacterium
GGGGGGAAGGGGAAGCTTTTGTCGCTTTGGTTAAAAGTTCCCCTTCCCCCCTCAAAAAATAATTAATCAGTACTTCCTTAAATATTCAAACTCTATTTTGCGTAATTTTATGAGTGTATTACAAAAATTAAAAAAAATGTTTAGCGGTGAACAGGACACAAAGTCCTCTGTCATTTCATCCTGCGGTATGCTTGTCTTTGAACATACAAGCGCAGTTATTGCAGCGGAAACATCCTTGAAAGCAGCCGGTTATGGCGTGGAAGTCAAAGCTCCGCCGCCCAATCTGCATAAAGGCTGCGACATGATTTTGATCATAGAGCTGATGCATGAAATCGCTATTTTGAAATTACTGAAAGAGCAGAATAATGCACCAGTGGAATTGCTTCCCATGGCGCACGATTTACTCGAACCAGTATCCTTGTATCAAGTACACGATTTCGGACAATGGCTCATGGTACGGGCGGCCAATATGAAAATTACTGTTGACAAGCAAAGCCAAATTATTGTGAATATTTCCGGCGGTGGCTGTCCTGATGTCCCCTATTTAGCACATAAACTCATTGGCTTAGAACTCACACAGGCAATGGAACCAAGGGAAATGGGGCACACTCTCTGTTGCTATGCCCTGCAAAAAGCTTTTTTGGAAGCAAGGCGGATATTGACATGTGGTTAATCATGGGAACAAGCCCACAGCTGCCCGAAGGCGAGCTTATTTATGGTGGTTATGAGGCAAAAGACAGCACCATTGTCAGCGAAAGCGGCGTGCATTTACACCTAGAACGTGGCATAGAAACCCTTGCCACGGCTGCCGCCCTTATCTGCGCACACTTCAATGCACCGCCCCCGCACATCCTCTGCGCCGGCGACAAGGGCAGAGGCACCGGCAGTGCCGTCGTCTATGATTACTTTGCACAAAATTTTCAACGTTTGCACTTAAATCATGCTTTTAAAGGTGTAACTTTCCATTATCTTTTCCCGGACGTTGACGGACACAGCAAGGTGTTCATGGCCTTACAAGCTTTGCCGAGTAAAGCACAACGCCCCCTCTTGGTGGCGGATGCCGGATTTATGTATGTGGCTAAGATGAGCGGCTATGCCGATTATTATGACCTGTTTACGCCGGATCTTGGCGAAATGGCCTTCTTAGCCGATGAAATGGCGCCGCATCCCTTCTATACCCGTGGCTTTTTGCTCAACACAGAGCAAAGCGCAGAGCAATTGCTCAGTCGTGCCCTTGCACACGCCAATGTGGCAAAAAATCTTATTATTAAGGGTAGTACCGATTATGTGGTGCAAGGCAAAAACATTGTATACAGTATGGACAGCCCTTCAGTACCCAGTATGGAAGCCATTGGCGGTACGGGAGATTTGATCAGCGGCATTGCCAGTGGTTTGCTGGCGGCCGGTTTTACCATGCATGACGCCTGCATCCTTGCCGTTAAAACCAACCGAGAACTTGGCATACTCGCAAAGCCTACGCCGGCTACGCAAGTGCATGAATTGACACCATTCTTAATTGAAGCTTTGGAAAAATGCTTATAATAAAAACGGGGAAGAACCCAATAAAAGATTCTTCCCCGCCAAAGCTAGCCTTAGATGATTGTTATATTTCAACAACAGTGACTTTGCCGCTCTCAGCGTGCAACACGTGCACGGCGCAACCAAGTCAAGGATCAAAGGAACGTATCAAACGTCCCACATTCACAGGATTTGCAATATCAGGCACTGCTACGCCAATGAGCGCTTGCTCCATGGCACCAAGCACACCACCATCGTCACGGGGGCTACAGTTCCACAAGGTAGCAGAAACAATTTGATATTTTTCAATCACTTGGTCTTTTACCTTTACATAGTGGATAAGCGAACCGCGTGGTGCTTCACTGCAAGAAAAACCTTCAGCTTCTTTGGGAATTTCAAAAGCGGTAAAGGTCTCGGCATCGGGCTTAATTTCTTTAAGCCATTTAGCCACTTGCTCAGCAATGAGGTAGGTTTCTTCCACACGAGCAACGTGACGTCCCATGGTGGAGAAAACAGTTTCTTTGCCAAGGTCTCTGAACATTTTGACATCAAGACCAAAGTGTTCTTTGAGCATTTTTTTGCCCACGGGAGATATGGGAGGATTGGTAACCCACATGCGAGCAGCAGGGCCAACTTCCATAACGTTTCCGTCATAACGAGGAGCCTTTACAAAGCTGTAGGCACCCTTCTTGTCGGGAGCTACGATGGTTTCGGCTTCCGTGAAGTTTTTATCGGTGGTTTTGTCTTCAAACCAAGAATATTTCACTTGTTCTTTGATTTTCTTTGGATCAAACGGTTGATCTTTTCCGTTAATGAAAACACCGGGTTTCAACAAGAAGTTTTTGCCTGCGCCATCAAGAGGGAATACACCAAAGCAAGAAGCGTTCATGGTGCCATGACCTTGTTTGAAGAGGTCTTTATATACCGAGCCCACGAGATAGGTGGTGGGGAGGTATTTATTGTTTACAAAGTCTTGCACGACTTTGAAGCGGGCAGCATATTCGGTGAGGGTTTCCTTGGTAGGAATTTGTGTTGCACCGCCGGGCACAATACCATGCACGTGAGGCATTCTACCGCCAAATAAGGCAACCATTTGGTGAGCTATACGGCGCACTTCGAGGGCTTCAAGATATTGGTCTACGCCTACTTTGTTTACTTCAGCCGGCAAGCGCAAGTCTGGCTTTTCCATGCGTGGCACAAAGGGAGCGGTGTTTGGGCCTTCCACATAGTCGAGGGCAGCCAAGTGATAAAAGTGCAAAATATGCGATTGCAAATAGTTGGCACCAAGAATAAGGTTGCGAGTTAAGCGACCATTGTCGGTAATTTTAAGCTTAAAAGCATCGTCTTGTGCGCCGGCGGAGCACATAGCGTGCGATGTGGGGCAAACCCCACAGATACGTTGAACAATTTGTGTGGCATCACGGGGGTCACGTCCTTTAAGGATGTTTTCAAACCCACGATACATCCCACCAAATACCTTTGCGTCCACGACTTTACCGTTTTCCACCACAACCTCTGCCTTGAGGTGTCCTTCAATACGGGTAACGGGATCGATGGCTATAGTTGTTTTAGCCATATTTGCCTCCTTACTGCAAACATGTCACGATGACATTCACTTAGTTTGAGAAAAATGGTGATGATGCATCCGGAAAACCGGGTGATGTACAGTTAATACATGTGGCATTGGCAACACACCAGTTAACACCGTTCCACAAACGCTTATATGAATCACAGTAGGCATCCGGCCCCTTACAGCCCAAGTCGTAGCGACAGCCTTTTTTATCGGTAATAACCGGACTCATTTTACCTTCATCAAATTGTTCGATAAATGGACAATTTTCGTGTACATTGTTTCCATAATAAGGCACGGGACGTCCATCGGTATCAAGAGCTTTAACCACTTCGCCAAGACCTTTTTCAAGACCGTGTTCGCCCACAAGCTTAAGAGCAAGGGCTACTGTACCCACAATCCAGTCAGGTTGGGGAGGACAGCCGGAAATATTCACCACCGGAGTGGCAATGGAATTTTCCTTCAAAAAGGCGCTTACGCCCATGGCCTTGGTGAGAGAACCCTTGGCAGCAGGAATACCACCAAAAGAAGCGCATGTGCCAATAGCCAAAACAGCTGCGGCATTTTTAGCCAATTCTTTGGTGAGATCCGTCATCAAAATCTCATGGTGCTTGCCATTTTCATGGGTTTCACCAACAACACAGAACTTGCCATCGGCAGCCACAGGAATGGCACCTTCAACCACTACAAAATACTGGCCTTTTTTGGCTTTGGCAATACTGCGCATGTGGTTAATGGATTGCTCACCTTCAGCTGCCATGACGGTTGGGTGAAATTCAAGACTGATCACCTTCAAAAGCACATCGGCAATGGTTGGGTTTGCTGTGTCAAGCAAGGTTACGGAACAGCCCGTACAGCCTTGACCCTGAATCCAGATGACATCGGGACGATTGTCACCTGCCTCAGCTGCAAGAACCTCTTTCACAGCCGGGTGGAACATTTGGGCTATGCCAAATCCAGCCACGGAGCTTGTACAAACTTTTACAAAGTCACGCCTGTTGAGACTCATATTTTGCCTCCTTAGAGTATGCGGCGTTAATCAATATGGGTTGAGAAACAAAGTCCTCAACCAAACCACTAAGACTATCTTTAGGCAGAGATTATATAAAAGTGGCTTTTGTGTCAATAAACTTTGCATCTTGATACTCAGAAAAAACACGTGATTTTAAATGTATTAATAGTAATTATTAGCAACAACTGCTACTGCTAAGGAAACGCTGATTAAATATAATTTTGTACATGCAAATCTATTGAATTGGCGTTGAAACATGAATTTTTATCCTAATCTTTTAAGAAATGCAATCTGTAGTTCACTAAAAACTATAATAAGACCTCTGCGCAATTGATTGCGCAAGGTCTTTGGAGCGTTGACGTTAGT
>CAYJJP010000210.1:0-4452 GCA_964370525.1 uncultured Desulfovibrionaceae bacterium
ACGCATGAGCGACTACAAAAAAACCCTTAATTTACCTGTCACTAAATTTCCCATGAAAGCAAACCTTGTGCAACGTGAGCCTGAGATGCTAAAACGCTGGGAAAGCATAAAAGCCTATGATATTATGATAAATTCTTCCGGAGCACAAGGAAGCTACATCCTCCATGATGGCCCTCCTTATGCCAACGGGCACATTCATATGGGCACGGCTCTGAATAAAATCTTGAAAGATATTATAGTGAAATCCAAAAATATGCAGGGTTTTTCCTCACGTTATGTACCCGGATGGGACTGTCATGGCCTTCCCATTGAACTTAAGGTAGAACACGAGCTGGGGGAAAAGAAGAAAGAGTTGCCGGCGCATGTTGTTCGAAAAGCTTGCCGTAAATACGCAGAAAAGTGGATAAATACACAAAGAAAAGAATTTAAACGTCTTGGAGTTTTTGGCGTTTGGGATGCGCCATACATGAGCATGAATCCGGCTTATGAAGCTGCCACCGCCCATGCCTTGGCTGACGTATGCGCCACGGGGAATTTGACTCGCAATAAAAAGCCCATTTACTGGTGCTGCTCTTGCCATACAGCCTTAGCTGAAGCGGAAGTTGAATATGCCGACCATAAATCTCCTTCTGTTTTTGTACGTTTTCCCATGCAAGACGAAAATGTATACAAAATTTTCCCACAAGTTCAAGGCAAGGAATGCGGCGTTGTAATTTGGACAACAACTCCTTGGACTTTGCCTGACAATATGGGCATTTGTTTGCATCCGGAATTTGAATACGCCTTGGTGCAAGTAAATGATACATTTTACATTCTTGCCAAAGAGTTAGTTGAAGATTGTGCAAAAAACTTTGAATGGGAAGAATTTTCCATCATCTCCACAGTAAAAGGTTCAGAACTTGAAGGACTTAAAGCTCAACATCCTTTTTATGAACGCATTTCCCCCATCGTTCTCGGCACGCATGTGACACTTGACGCCGGTACCGGTTGTGTTCACACAGCCCCCGGGCATGGACGTGAAGACTATGAAGTTGGCCTTAAGTATGGGCTTGAAATTTATTCTCCGCTGGATGATGCCGGACGTTTTCTTGATAGCGTAGGTTTCTTCGCCGGCATGAATGTTTTTGAAGCTAACCCACACGTCATAGAAAAGCTGAAAGAAGTAGGTGCATTACTCCACCATTCAGTATTGTCACACTCATACCCTCACTGCTGGCGTTGCAAGGATCCGGTTATTTTTCGTGCCACAACACAATGGTTTATTGGCATGGAAAAAAATGACTTACGCAAGCGTTCGCTGAACGCCATTGCCAATGATGTACAGTGGATTCCGGCATGGGGCGAAGAGCGCATCCATAATATGATTGAAGCTCGTCCTGACTGGTGCATTTCTCGCCAACGCCAATGGGGTGTTCCCATTGCAGCGCTTTTGTGCACTTGTTGCGGAGAAGCTTGGCACGAAAGTGAGTGGATGCATGAAATGGCCGAACGCTTTTCTAAGCATGCCACCGGCTGTGACTATTGGTATGAAGCTGACATTAAAGACATTGTTCCGGAAGGACTTGCCTGTGCAAAATGCAATGGTACAGAGTGGAAAAGAGAAACGGATATTTTAGATGTTTGGTTTGATTCCGGCACAAGCTTTGCGGCTGTACTTGAAAAGCGTGAAGAATTGTACTTTCCTGCCGACTTATACCTTGAAGGTTCCGACCAACATCGTGGCTGGTTCCACTCTTCTCTTTTAGCTTCCGTAGCAACCCGCAATGTGCCCCCATACAAGGCAGTACTCACGCATGGTTATGTGGTTGACGGTGCAGGGCTAAAGATGTCTAAATCCGTGGGCAATGTTATAGCACCTCAAGAGCTTATTGATAAATTTGGCGCAGAAATCATCAGGCTGTGGGTTTCTTCAGTGGAATACCGTGAGGACATACGCATTTCTGAAGAGATCTTAAGCAGACTTGTGGATGCCTACCGACGCATTCGCAATACTTGTCGCTATATATTGGGTAATATCAACGACTTATCCCTTGACGCTGTGCTTGCACCAAAAGACATGCTCCCCCTTGACCGCTACGCAGTGGACGTGGTCACAAAGGCGCATATGAACATACAAAATGCATATGCAAAGTTTGAGTTCCATAAAATTTTCCATACCCTACACAATTTGTGTGTAACTGATTTATCAGCTACCTATTTGGATATATTAAAAGACAGGCTATACGTTTCTGGCACAAATAGCCACGAACGATCTTCGGCGCAATCGGCTTTGTGGTTTATTTTATGCGTTCTTATGCGTGATATGGCACCAATATTAAGCTTTACCGCCGAAGAAGTGCTTGACCATGTGCCTTCTGCCATGCAAGGTACAGAAAAAGTAAGCACCGTATTTGCTTTAAAACCATTTTTGCAAAGCGAATTAGAGGAGCAAGGCTTTCTTTTGGACGATTACACGCAAGAAGCATGGAATACTGTATTTAAAATACGCAGTTGCGTAACTCGTTCCATCGAACCTTTACGCAAAGACGGTACCCTCGGGCACTCATTGGATGCGCGTGTTTACATTTATTTGACTGAAGAAAAAATGCAGGCTGTTCAAAGCGTACAAGCAGATTTGCGTGATATTTGCATTGTTTCACAATGCCTTGTTTTGCCGATTTCTGAAGCCAAAGAAAATTGCACACGCTTTGAAGACGTGGAAGGACTTGCTATTTTTGTGGAAAAAGCTTACGGAGAAAAATGCGAAAGATGTTGGATTTATAGTACGGAACTTGGCAGCGACCAAGATCATCCGGGACTTTGTCCTCGTTGCACAAAAGTTTTAACTGCTAGCTAGGAAATACACGGAAAATGCGCTATAAAATCGTTATGATCACGGCAGCTGTCGTAATTTTTCTTGACCAATTGAGCAAATGGTTCGTTATGCAATTCTTACCAGCCCAAGGTTCAATTACAGTGCTGGACGGCTTTTTTAACTTGGTGCATATCTATAATCGTGGTGCGGCTTTTGGCTTTTTGAACCGTTCCGATATTGAATGGCAGTTTTGGCTATTCTTAGTGGCAACACTCATTGCAACCTTGGCCATTTTCTATTTGGTGCGTACCGCAAAGCATTACTTGCCGCTTTTCATCGCTTTAGGTCTTGTTCTTGGCGGTGCTCTTGGCAATCTTGTCGATCGTTTACGGTTTAGAGCAGTGGTTGACTTTTTAGATTTTTACATAGGCACTTGGCACTGGCCGGCCTTTAACGTCGCTGATATTGCAATTTGTATTGGCGCTATGATTACCTGCTTTGCCATGTTTGTCATGGAAGGCAATGAAAAAAAGTAGAATAAGGTATATATATGCAATGGTGGCATTATTTAGTGCTTTTTGTTCCCATATTGCTTAATTTTTATGCAATTTGGCATGTGAGAATGCATTATTTCAGCACAGAACAAGAAAAATCCTATTGGTTTTTATTAGCTGTTTTTGTTCCGATTATTGGTGGACTTATCTACATTTTGTTTGGTCGCAAAAAAGCTCTTAAGGCACCGCTGCAAGAATCAGAAAATGTGTGTACGCATGCAAAATAGCCTTAGCAGTCGAGAAATTCTTACTTTTCAAGACCCTAAAGCTTTACAAATAAAGAGGTGGAAAATGCAAAGAACCATTACACAAAGTTTTGTTATGGCATGTTGCTTGTTGGTTTTTCTGGGTGGTTGTACAACCAAATCCGATTATGATCACCTTCAAGCACGTCTTCAAAGTCAAGACCAACAATTGCGCCAATTACAGCCAAACATGGCTGATTCTTGGGCACAAACTCAGACCATGCGCAAAGAAATTGATGTCTTAAAGGCTCAAATGAATGAGCTGCGCTTAGCCGGTGGCACACGTGGCGTGGTAGACAGGTTAAATAAACATAACGAAGCCTTGCGCCAAGTTGAAAAAAATCTGTCGCTTAATTTTAACTTAGATGCCCCCATCATGGCCGGTACGGGTCAATATACTAACCCAAGCGCGAACACGCCCATGGTTCCGTCACGTCCCCCCATGCCTCCTCAAGCATCCACGCCCCCAGCCGGCCCGCAGAGCGGCGCTGCAGCCCTTTATAATCAAGGAGTTTCAGCCTTTAACTCACGCAATTACTCTGCAGCACAGGCCGCCTTTGTGGACTTTACACGCAAATACCCAAGCAATGCGCAAGTGGGCAATGCTTGGTATTTCATAGGCGAATCTAATTTTCAAATGAATAAGTTTAATGATGCGGCCTTAGCTTATGATAAAGTAATTACAGGCTACCCAAGAAGCTCACGCGCTCCCAATGCCTACTTAAAGCAGGCTATTAGCTTTAGTAAGCTTGGACAAAAGGCAGCTGCAACAGCTCGTATGCAGGAACTTATGCGCAAATATCCTAACTCCGGTGAAGCCAACAGAGCCAAGTCTTTTTTGCAAACTAACAAATAGATA
>CAYJJP010000211.1:0-4449 GCA_964370525.1 uncultured Desulfovibrionaceae bacterium
CCCCCCCCCCCCCCCCGGGGAAACTTTTGGGCTTTGGCAAAAGTTCCCCTTCCCCTCTCACAAAAAAATAATTAATCAGCGTACCCTCTAAGCATTTCCTAATTTTGAGCGTTTATGCGCTATGCATTCTGCCATGATGCTGACGGCGATTTCTTCGGGTGTTTGGGCGTTAATGCTGATACCTATGGGGCATTTAACTGTGTCGAGCTGAGCTTGGGTTATGCCTTCATTGCGCAGGGCGTTGTAGACTTCTTCTCTTTTGCGTTTACTGCCGATCATGCCGATGTAGGAAGCCTTGGTGCTGAGGGCTTGTTGCAGGACGCTTTTATCGTGAACGTGCCCACGGGTGACTATTATGAGGCAGGTATTGGCTTTGGGTGGATAGTTGTCGAAGCAGTTTTCGAATTCCGGCACGGTGAAGGTATGGTTGGCGGTGGGGAAGCGTTCTTTGTGTGAAAATTCAGCTCTATCGTCCATAACAATGACGTTAAAACCGGTGAGGCTTGCTATGCTGGCGGTGGGTCGTGAAATGTGTCCGCCGCCTAGGATTATTACCGTCCACGGTGAAATGTATTTTTCAATAATATAGCAGCTTTCTTCTCGTAATAATTTACTTTCTTCGTCTTGGGGGAGTTTTTGCAGCAGGGCATTTTTTTCGTCATCATTGAGGTTGCTTGTTTCCCAAGCGCCCTTTAGCCACGCATCGTTGACTTTAATTGCTCTTGACAGTTTGCCGTCGCTGTCGATTTTTTGTAAGACGTGCACAGAATCTTGCTCTAGGTTTTGCAAGAGCGCTTCATAAAAGGCAAGGTCTTTTTCGCCAAAGAGCGGGCAGAGCAAGACATCAAGTGAGCCGCCGCAAATCATTTCGCTTTGTGCCGCCATATGTCCGGTAAGGTCGAAATGTTTCATAAGCGCTTGCTTGCTATCTAGGACATGAGGGCATTGCTCAAGGCATAAGCCTTCGGCAAGGCCGCCGCCAATGCTGCCGGCATACAGTCCTTTGTCGGTGACCAGCATTTTGGAGCCGCCGCCGCGTGGGGTGGAGCCTTGATGTTCGACAACGCTCACCAAGACTACGGGGGTGTTGTTTTTCAGTAGATTACAGAGTTGCGAGAGTAGTTCTTTCATAGAGATTTCCTTTATTGCATTGTATGATTGTATGACTTGCGCCTTGTCTTTGGATGCGTCCGTGTATACGAGAAAGGCGGCGTAAGGGGCTGCCGCAAGGGCAGGAGGTTTGTATAAATTGTGCTGCATCTCCGGTGCGATAGCGTATGAGGGGCATGGCGTCACGCAATAGCGTTGTGACCACAATTTCCCCTAGCGTACCATGGGGAACGGGGTGATCGCCGTCAATGGCAATAATTTCCAAAAATACGTCCAGTTCGCGTAAGTGATATCCGTTTTTTGCCGGACACTCAACTCCGGCGCTGTAGCCCATTTCGGTTATGCCGTAATGATCAAGATGTAATATTTTTAGCTGTTTGAAACTATCTTCCAAGGATTTTGGCACATGTTCGCCGCTGCTGAGCACGGAATAAAGTGCAAGTTTTTGATTTTGTCTGTGTAAATGTTCTGTAATTTCGAGCATGTATTCGCTATTTTCCAATAGATTGGCTAGTACAATCAGTTGACTTGGCGCGCCCACAACACAATGCGGATTATGCGCCATGAGTTCAGCCTTGAGGCTGTGCATGGTTACGGCCGGATTTGTGGCGAGAACTTCGATGCCTTGCGGTGTAAGGGCGGAGCGTAAGAGGGCAGTGACGCCTTGCGGCAAGTGTGCGCTTGGCCACAGTGCCAGCAATTTTTCTTGTGGTGCGAGCAGTTGGCTCATGCCGACGCCAAAAAAATCTACGGTGGCGGCTAAATCATGCTCACTGAAGGCGAGGCGTTTGGGGGTGCTGGTGGTACCGGAGGTTTGCAAGCTGACCATACGCTCAATATTGCCCAAGGACGTACAGAGAAATTGCTCCCAATTTTGTAAATCTTCGGCTGTAATGAAGGGTACGCTATGCAACATATCCGACGATAAAGTTTTGGGGTTTATATGTGCTAGGCTTTGGGCATAATATGACGAATTGTTCTTTGCATGTTCGATGGTTTGACAAAATCGTCGCCATTGTTCGGTATAGAGTTGAGTTTTGAAGCTTGTGGCGGAACTATCTGTACACGCCGGTAATTTCTGCGCAAGCCATGAGTCTAAAATGCAGGGCGAAAGCGATGCACCATGCGGAGTGGGTGTGGTGTTAGGCATTTGTATTTTCTCGATTTCTGTAGAGGGAAAAGCCCTCGCTCGATGTGAGGTTATAGGCACAAAAGGGCATGAGCCGAGCATTGCTTTCGGCAATATGGATGTGGCAAGCACGAAGGCGTGCCAGATCAACGGAATATGCGTCTTGAAAAGCCATGCAGGACACGGTAAAGCGTTGCTTGACGCTGTTTTTCTGTAAAAATGCATCAAAATCATCTTGCCGGCTGCAATTTTGTGTGTTTTGACTTGTAAATAATTCTTCGGCCGACCAATGTTTTGCCACAAATTCACGAGCAATTACAGCCGGTGAAATATTGTTATTCTGCGTGCAATCTTTTGGCTTGCAGCAGGTAGCCGGTTCGTCATGTACCGGCAAAAGTCCGCTTGGTAAACATTCATTCTTGGCGTCACGCTTATACAGCGCACTGAAAGAGCACAGCGCATGTTCTGATTGGGGCGGGTGAAAATGCTCAGCCTTGAGCATCCCCTTGCTTTGCTGCTCAAGTGCGTGTAATACTTCGGGTAAGGTCAATCGCGGCGCTTGAGTTTGTTCCCAAGGATAACGCCCAAAGGAAGAAACAGGTTGAATATGCACGCCCCGAACCATATGTCCGGAATGTAGAGCTTTTTCCAGTATTTCACCCAATTTGTGGTCATTGACGCCACGCACCAAGGTTACAACAAAAAGAACCGGTAATTCGGCGGCTTGGCAATGTTTGAGAGCTTGTTCTTTTATGGCAGTATAGTTACCGCCACGCAATGTTTGGTAAATGTTGTCATCCATGCCATCCCATTGTAGATAAACAAGATTTAGCCCGGCAGCTTTCAGCTCCTTGGCATAGCATGCGCCGGAATTTTTACACCCAAGGCGCAAGCCATTGGTATTTAATTGCACAAAATCAAAGCCCTTGGCATGAGCCAGCGTGATAATTTCTGCTAAATCATCACGGGTAGTCGGTTCACCGCCCGAAAGTTGAATATTGACATTTCCCGCACTGTGCATGAGCGCACTCAAGCGAGCATCAATTTCTTTCATTGTTAAGTCACTATCTTTATTCTGCTGAGCTGCGGCATAGCAAATGGGGCAGGACATATTGCAATTTTGCGTCACTTCAAGCAAGACGCAACAACTTGGGCGTTGATGATCGGCGCACAGTCCACAGCTATGCGGACATGAAGAATCACCAATGTCTTTACGACTTGAATGAACAACGCTTTGTTTACTGCACCATGCTTCAAAGCTTGGAACATTGGGCATGGCTATCCACGCCGGCACGGAAAAATGCCCATGCGTGGGGCAAGTTTTTTCAAAGTACACATGCTCATCATTAAGCACATAATGTGCGTCAAGGGTACGCAAGCAAATGGGGCACAGACTTTGAGTTTTTCGTAATAGTTTCATTTTATTGCTTAATTTCCATGTCGATGGAATAACTCTCTAAAATGGTACAGATTTCTTCCCAGCAATCAGCCAGCAATTGTCCGCAGAGGCTATGACCGCCGCTGCTATTTTGGCTAAGTGCTTCTTGTTTTTGTGCTTGAAAAGAAGTCAGTAATTCAGAACACATGCCATTTGTTTTGCTGTGCGTAACAAACCATGTATGATATTCTTCCACCATGGGCATGAGCGAAGGATGTGCTTTTTCATCATCAAGGCCACGCCCGGCAATAAGGCTTAAAATACAAGCGCCTGCCGGTAACAAACCGCAAGGGCCGGCTTGTCCGCCCATGCCTACGCAAAGGCCATGCATGGAGCGCACCAATTGCGGATTCTCTTCGCCTACGCTTTGCAAAAAAATGTGCATAAGCAGCTGACTACAGCAATAGCCCTTGTGAATGAGCGGTAAAATTTCCATGAGTAAAGGATGCATAACTACCTTATATTATTTAGATTTAAATTTGTTTTTTTGGGGAGTGCATTTATGAACAAACAATAATTCCCTTGGGGCAGTTTAACGAAATTATTTGCCCAATGCAAGATTAAAGGAAACGCTGATTAATTCCTCCGGAGGGGAAGGGCTCCGCCCCTCCACCCCGCCAAAGGGGATAATCCCCTTTGGAAACCCTATCGCGTTTTATTTTCAACAAGTTGAAAATAAAACGAAGCAAATTATGTTTTTTACTAACATCTTGTAATAAAAGACATTCAAAAGAATTTTTCGTAAGAAAAATTCGCGTGAAAGTTTTTTGGA
>CAYJJP010000212.1:0-4439 GCA_964370525.1 uncultured Desulfovibrionaceae bacterium
CCTCTTTCACCGGTACGAATGCGCCAAGCGTCTATAACATCAGATACAAATATCTTTCCATCCCCAACATCGCCTGTTTTTGCTGCTTTCATAATAGTTTCTATAACTCTATCAAGCGCTTCATCATGTACAATTATTTCCACACGATATTTAGGTAAAAAGTCCACTTGATAGCTTTTGCCGCGATAATTTTCTGTATGTCCGCCTTGGCTGCCAAAGCCACGAGCCTCAAAATATGTCATCCCATGTATGCCAATGGCAACCAATTCTCTTTTAACATCTTCAAACTTACTTGGCCTAATGGTAATTTCAATTTTTTTCATATGTTACTCCTCACATATCCAAGTATTACAATTGATAAGCACGTTCATTATGCTCACTTACATCAAGGCCAATAATTTCCGGATCAGGCTCAACACGCAATGGCGTAATCAAGGCCACAACTTTAAGGATAATACGGCTGGCTATATAAACAAATACCCATGTTCCCACTACGGATACTGCTTGCACAAAGAGTTGATGCGGATTCCCGTATATAAGACCATTCACGCCATTAATGGAAGCACTGGCAAAAATACCTGTGGCAAGCGCACCCCATGTACCGCCAATACCGTGTATACCAACAACGTCAAGCGCATCATCATAACCAAGACGTTCTTTTAATAATACAGCACCATAACAAATAGCTCCGCCTATAAATCCTATAAGTATTGCAGCCTCCATGCCCACAAATCCGGCGCCGGGAGTAATGGCAACAAGTCCTGACAAAGCACCGGATGCAGCACCAAGAGTTGTAGGCTTGCCTATGTGCCACCATTCGCAAATCAACCAGCCAACAATACCGGCAGCAGCAGCCATTTCAGTTGTACCAAAGGCATGTACGGCAAGACCATTGGCCGCAAGAGCACTGCCTGCATTAAAACCAAACCAGCCAAACCAAATAAGTGCACAACCTAGCAAAGTTAAAGGCAAATTGTGAGGGGTAAATGTTTGACGACCCATGCCCATGCGTGCACCAAGCTCATGTGCTGTAGCAAGACCTGCAGCAGCGGAAGCCATATGCACAACAGCACCACCGGCAAAGTCCACAGCGCCCATTTCAGCCATCCATCCACCGCCCCATACCCAGTGAGCCATGGGAGAATACACTAAAATAAGCCATAAGCACGAAAAAAGCATCATGGCCGGAAAACGCATCCGCTCAGCATAAGAACCTGAAATTAAAGATATTGTCAACACAGCAAACATGCATTGAAAAAGCATGAAAAGCATGTGCGGAATATTATCCACAGGCCCAGCTTCAAGCCCAACACCCTTGAGCATTACAAAAGAAAAATCTCCAATCAAACCACCAATATCACCACCAAAGGCCAATGAATAACCAAGCACAAACCATAGTATTGGAATAATCCCCATGAGCGCAAAACTATGCATACATGTGGAAAGTACGTTGCGAGAGCGCACAAGGCCACCATAAAACAAGGCTACACCCGGGGTCATTACCATTACAAGGGCACTACAAATCATGATAAAAGCTGTATCAGCCGCGTTCATTTTTTCTCCTCCTCAGGATAAATACGTTAACATCCTTGCCACTAAAGCAAAGGCTTATGAATTTTACCTAAAGCATAGAGCGTGCCAAAGTAGATTCAACACAAAATTAAGACAATATATCAATGTGTTACATAGACGTAAAACATAGTTATTGCAAAATTCTCAAAATTTAAAATTGCAAAATTGTATTTTTACCTCTGTTTTTGCATTAAACGTCCAAAGTGTTTTCTACAAAAAAGTATTTTTTATGAAATATACTAATATTATTAGCTAAATCCAGTTTGTAATTTCTAAAAGCTTAAACTCTACGTTCAAAAGCCACTCTCTGGCATGTTTTTTTCTACAATTTTGTGGAAAATCTTGATAGCAGACCCCGTTCACTTGTCTGTAAAACATGATTTACACATATTGCACCACAGCATTTATAAATAACTTACAATATATCAAATAATTAAATAGATGCCTTCAGCGCTTTCATGCTCTTGGCACAACTTATGCTATAGACAAACCATATCAACGCTCTCGTATGCTCAACAGCAAAATATTAGAGTAACATTAAATCAAAATAAGTATATCATTTAAGGAGTATTAAAATGACAACAGCACGTCGCCTTGCAGTTATGGAAGCTTTCAGCGCTAGCCCTTGTGACATTGATTCCACAGAAGGACATCTAACACCCAACGTAGAAATGGGGCGCCATTTTGCCAAGGATGTTTTTACCATTCACGTCATGCGTGAGCGTTTACCCCGTGACGTATTTAAACAACTAGAGCTGACCATAAAAGAAGGGGCCAAATTGCCGGCTGAAATCGCAAACGTAGTCGCATCATCCATGAAGGACTGGGCGCTTGAACGTGGTGCCACACATTACACCCACTGGTTCCATCCCATGACCGGATATACAGCGGAAAAACACGATGCCTTTCTCACCCTTTCCTCCAACGGACATTTGCTGAACGAATTTTCAGGAAAGATGCTCATTAGCGGCGAACCCGATGCATCCTCCTTCCCCTCCGGCGGCATACGCTCAACCTTTGAAGCTCGCGGCTATACAGCATGGGATCCCACATCACCGGCCTTCTTGCTTCCGGGAAAGCTTGGGCACACCTTGCACATCCCTTCCATGTTCTATTCATATTCAGGCGAGGCTCTTGACCGTAAAACTCCGCTCTTGCGCTCAATTTCTGCTATCTCTCGTCAAGCACTGCGCATTCTACATCTTTTTGGCAAGGATAAAACCACCCACGTTCGACCCATGGTTGGCGCAGAACAAGAATATTTCTTAGTCGATAGCAGACTTGCCGCATTACGCCCGGATCTACTACTCACAGGCCGTACCCTCCAAGGCGCACCGGCACCCAAGGGACAAGAAATGGAAGACCACTACTTTGGTGACATTCCAAGCCGTGTTATGGCCTTCATGCACGACGTTGAAAAACGCCTCTTTGCCCTCGGCATTCCCGTAAAAACACGCCACAACGAAGTAGCTCCCGCTCAATTTGAACTGGCTCCCCTCTACGAAGAATGCAATATCGCAACCGACCACAATATGCTCACCATGAATATTTTACGCCATACCGCCGCCGAACACGGTTTCGTGTGCCTCTTACACGAAAAACCCTTTGCCGGCGTCAATGGTAGCGGCAAACACAATAACTGGTCACTGGTTGACTCCGATGGCGACAACCTACTCAACCCCGGTGAAACTCCGCTTCACAATGCACAATTCTTAGTTTTCCTTGCAGCAACTTTAAGAGCGGTACATAAGCATAGCATGGCACTGCGCCTTGGTACAGTGGGCGCCGGCAACGATCACAGGCTCGGTGCCAATGAAGCACCCCCGGCCATTATCTCCGTATTTCTTGGCGAGCAACTTACCGATGTTCTGGAAACTCTTATCACAGGAAAAGCACAAAGCGAAACCATGAAGCCCTTTATGGAAATTGGCGTCGACGTGCTCCCCCCCCTCCCCAAGGACTACTCCGACCGTAACCGCACAAGCCCCTTCGCTTTTACCGGTAATAAATTCGAGTTTCGCGCCGTAGGTTCATCGCAATCAGTAGCACCGGTAAACATCACGCTCAATGCCGCCGTCGCTTGCGCCCTCGATGACATTGCCACCGAACTTGAAGCATCCGTCAACTCCGGTACCCCCTTAACCGAAGCACTGCAAACACTGCTCCCACGCATTTTTGCCGAACATATGCCCATCGTATTCAACGGTAACGGCTACTCCGCCGAATGGCCCATCGAAGCAGAAAAACGCGGTCTACCAAACCTCACCACCACCGTAGACGCTTTAGAACGCTATAACTATCCAGAAGTTATGGATGTATTCTTGCGCACTAACGTTCTTTCCGAACGTGAAATACTCGCAAGACAAGAAATACTGCTGGAAACCTATGTCAAGCTCATAAACATCGAAGCCAATGTGTGCTTAGCCATGGTTCGTGAAAACATTCTGCCCGTCGGACTGCGCGCCCAAAAAGAAGCCGCCGAACTTGTCCTGCAAACCCGTGCCGTACTCGGCGACTCGCAAAAATTACCCGAAGAAGAATTCTTCACAGACCTACGCCAAACTTGCCTTGCACTCAATGACGCACTAAAAACCCTCGAAGTTGCGAAAAATGCACAACATGATGAAGATGTCCTAAAACACGCACAAGATATGCTCAAAAATGTCATTCCTGCGCTCAATAAATGCCGCAAACACGCCGATGAACTCGAACTCATGATCGAAGATGCCGCTTGGCCATTTCCAAGATATGCTGAAATGCTTTGGATAAATTAAGAATAAAGGAGTTTTAAGGGAGTTTTAAGGGAGTTTTATTGAGGGGGGAAGGGGAACTTTTGCCAAAGCCAAAAAGCTTCCCCTTCCCCCCTC
>CAYJJP010000213.1:0-4417 GCA_964370525.1 uncultured Desulfovibrionaceae bacterium
CAAGTTTTAATCGTCTGCACAGGGTCATGTTGATAATGAATAGGTGAAGCAGGGCATGCGAGATTATATATTTCATCTACTTCCACATACAGCGGAAAAGTTATGTCGTGCCGTATAAGTTCAAAGCACTTATGGTCAAGTAAATGTTCAACATTTTGCCGTGCGCTAGTGAAAAAATTGTCTACGCACACCACCTCATGTCCATCACTAAGCAGTCGCTCGCAAAGGTGCGACCCGACAAAGCCGGCCCCACCGGTAATTAGAATTCGTTTCCGTAGATGCATATGCCCTCCTACACATTTTTTAGCTAAAAAGAGGCCAGAGGGCAAGAGAATAATATGGCAAGTTCGCAATATTTACACGGCATTGTTATTTGGAAATGCTGGAGGAGAGAACTTTTTGGCGCTAGCAAAAGTCCTCCCCTGCAAAAAAGCTGATTACAGGCAATAGCCATACTGCTTAAAAAACATAACCTTGCAATAAATCTTCTAAAGTATCACGGCGACGAATAAGGCGATGATTACCATCTGCATCTATAAGCACCTCAGCCGGGCGCAAACGTTGATTATAGGTTGAGCTCATCACATAACCATAAGCACCTGCGTCTAAAATCCCAAGAATATCACCTTCTTCAATGCGAGGGAGCATACGTTTTTTTGCTAAGATATCACCGCTTTCACAAATATTTCCCACAACTGATTGCTCCACCATCTCGTCATCAGGGCTACCGTTTTTACGATAAATTTCTACATCATGATGCGAATCATACATCATGGGGCGAGCAAGTACGTTGAAGCCAAGATCTGTTCCTGCGTAAATATTATCCCCATTCGTTTTGGTGGTATACACGGTTCCGAGTAAAACTGAGCACTCAGCGACCACATATCGTCCGGGCTCCACAAAAAATTTACCTTGATAAGCTGTTTTTTCCACAAAAGTCGTTAAGAGCTCGTGTAGGCTCTTACCAAGCTCTGCAAAATCAAGGCGTTGCTCGCCTGCATATTTTTGATAAGGGATGCCAAAGCCTCCGCCAAAATCGATAATTTCTAGCTCATCAAGAGCATTTCCTGGCAAGCTTTCTGCAAGAGAGAGCAAGAATTCAGCGGCATTCAAATAGCCTTCAGCTTCCATAAACAAAGAACCGATATGTTGATTGATTCCGGCAAGAGTAAGATTATATTCTTTTAAGATTTTAAACACTTCTGGTATCATATCGGGAGTTACGCCAAACTTTGTTTCTTTGCCGGCAGTTATCACTTTTTGATGATGCCCGGCTCCGATGCCCGGATTGAAGCGCACAACAACCTTACCGCCTTTTTGCAATGAGCCTAAAAGTTTTAACTGTGACAGTGAGTCAACACTAATCAATACATTATTATCAATGGCGTTTTGAAGCTCAGCTGCCGAAACATTATTACACACATACAAAATATTTTCGTTCGCAAACCCCGCTTTTTGATTCATAAAAAGCTCGCCTGGACTCATAGCGTCCACCACGCAACCTTCTTCTCGTATGATTTTCAAAAGTTCAAGGTTCGTGTTGGCCTTGGCTGAATAGTTCACACAAAAACCATCAAGGCTTGAAAGAGCATTCAATTCACGGCAACGTGTACGCAGTACATTTTCATTGTAAACATACAGCGGTGTGCCATAAATAGCCGCCAACTCTTCCGGTGTGTTTTTACCGAAAAATTGACAAGAATCAGTATAAGTGGAACGAACGTTTGGCATAATAATCCCCATAAAATAAATATTTGCGATGATAATCTTGTATTGAGATTCTGATTGGTTAAGAAAAGAAGCGCAGACGACCAAAACCCTCAAGCTTTTAATTTCAAATGTTTTGGATAAAATTTTAAAGCCGTGGGTGGGAATAGAATATTGCCAAGCTATCGCCCACCCACGGTAAAGCATTATAATTCAGGCGGTAATTGTTTGAGCTGTGCCCATGAATACACAGGGCCACTTACGCAAACATACTCACTGCCAAGGTTACAGCGTCCGCAGATGCCGATGCCGCATTTCATGCGCTTTTCAAGGGTTGTGATGATGCTTTCGTCGGGAAAGTTCATCTTTTCGAGCGCTTGAACCGTAAACTTAATCATTATGGGAGGGCCACAGAGCACAACAACAGTTTTTTGTGGATCTGGGGCAATTTCCGTCAAGATATTAGGAATAAGTCCAACTAGACACTCCCAACCTTCGCAAGGACTGTCAATGGTCAGATGGCAATTCAAGTCTGGGTGATTTTGCCAGCCTTCAAGTTCATAGCTAAACGCCATGTCCTTTGGGCTACGAGCACCATACAGCAGGCTAATCTTACCATAATCGTCTTTATGTTCAAGAACATCCAGCATAATGGTGCGAATAGGTGCCATACCAATTCCGCCGCCCACAAAGAATATATCCTTGCCTTTCCATTCTTCCCTCGGGAAAGAATTACCCAAGGGGCCGCGAACGCCAACCTTGTCTCCGGGTGAAAGCTTGTGCAATGCTTCCGTTACTTCGCCGGTGCGCATCACAGAAAATTGCAAATATTCTTTGTTTGAAGGGGGACTATTAATAACAAATGTAGATTCGCCCGCACCGAAAAGTGAGAGTTGTCCCACTTGACCAGCGTTAAAGGTGAAGTTTTTCATTTGCTCTTCATCATCTATAACGACGCGAAATGTCATAATATTATGCGTTTCGCGTATGACCTCCTTCACCGTCGCCACATGCGGCAAATAAGGGTTTGGCCCAAGGTTTGGAGGTGTATAATTTAATTCTCTTTTTACTGCAGTCACTTTAGTATTTTCCTTTATAGCAGGTGCTGGACTTTCTTGCTTCAGCACTACTTCGGTTTTTTCTTTTATGACAGGGACAGCACTTTCTTTGACAGCAGGCGCCGGCGATGTTTCTTTCACCATGGGCGCATTGCTTTCTTTCAGTACCGGCGGTTGTGTTTCCTTTATGGCTGGAGCATGTTCTTCCTTAAGCATGGGCGCATGTTCTTCCTTCATCGCAGGAACGTGTTCTTCCTTGATGACGGGCGCCTGAGCTTGCTTTACCGCCGGAGAGACAGCGCTGGCCTTAGCCGGCGGAGTCAGTTCGCTTTCGGTAATAGCAGCTTGCACAGCACTACTTTCCGAAGCAACAACTTTTTTTTCTTCTACTGTAACAGTGCTTTGCGCAGCTGTTTCAGCTTTAGAGCTAGCCGCCTTTGCTACCGGTTTTGCTTCCGCAGCAACTTTTTTTGTTGCAGCAGGTTTACGCGTACTCTTCTTGGTAGTGGAGCTATTCGTTTTCCTAGCCATACTCCCCCCTAACCTTTAGCCGTTGATATGGAAGCCAAAACAATGGCTCGAATATCTAGGTGCACCGGACATTGACTTATGCAGCGTCCGCAACCGTTGCAAGAAAAATTATCTTCCCAAACGGTTGGATAATTGCTGAACTTATGTGAAATACGGTTGCGCATGCGAAAGGCTTTCTTGGTACGAGGATTATGTCCGCTGGCTTCACGGGTAAAATGTGACGCCATACATGTATCCCAAGTACGCAACCTTTTTCCACCTTTCTCGTCAAGCCCGTCACCTTCATCGGTAATATTAAAACAATAACACGTTGGGCAAATATAAGTACATGCACCACAAGATAGGCAGTGCGCCGTTTGTCTTTCCCAAAAAGTATTATCATCAAAAAGAGCAGCAAGACTGTCTTTTGCTTGAGTTAAATCGGGAGCGTCACCAAGACTTGCATTAGCTTTTGCATGTAAGTCAGGCAAAGCATCTATTTGTGCTGCCTCAGCTGCAGGCAAAGAGCATTTAGCAAGCAAGGCATTGCCTTTTTCGGTCACACCTTCAAGTACATAGCCACCCTCAACTTCTGTAAAAAGAATATCGGAGCCTGTGGTGTCGCATGGGCCTGAGCCTACCCAATGGCAAAAACAGGTGGAACATGTTTCGGTGCAAGCACGGGTTATAACAGTTAAATTTTCGAATTTTTTAGCAAAGTAAGGGTCAGCATGAGGGCCTTGTTTATAGGGTCGCTCTATAACTGTAAAGCCACGGGCATCACAAGGGCGACAACCAAAAACAGTGCTGGGTGTTACCTTGCTTGAATTATCTTCAAGCGTAAGGGTTAACTTCCCAAGATCCTCACTGTCTTTTACTTTTCTATAGGTGACAAGTTCTTCGCACGAAGGCAATACAGCTGCCTTGGGCGAAATGGAAGATTTGTCTAAAGTGACTTCCATACCATCAGTATAATTTGCAAAAACTATGGCCTTGCCTTCTCTTGTGGGAACAAGCACCTGTCCTGCACTATCTTGACTAAGCCATGACAAAAATTCCGCCATGGCTGCTGCCTTTAAAAAGCGTGAGTTGCTCATTTCCATTCCCTCTCTATGATATTCTTTTCTTCCACTTCATAGCCA
>CAYJJP010000214.1:0-4415 GCA_964370525.1 uncultured Desulfovibrionaceae bacterium
ATCCACGCAAGACCTGCCGGACTTTTTGTAAAAGAATTACAAAAATTTTCTTCACAAATATCTATCCAAAAAGGTGAAAAAAAAGCTGATGGAAAGAAGCTTTTTACGGTTATGGCTTTAGCTGCCAAAAAAGGTGATGAAATTATCATTAGTGCTGAAGGTGACGATGCTGATGCCGTATGTGCCATGGCCAAAGAATTTTTGGAAAAAAACTTATAAGAAGGGAATAAGTTTATAAATAATAAGCTTTCAGAATCCATTTCGGTAACATAAATTAGGAGAAAAAATGGTAGTATTGCAAGGCAAGGGCGTTTCAAAAGGGATTGCCATAGGAAATATCTATTTTCCTTCACAATTAGATTTAGATGTAAAGTTTTATGCCATAGAAAATGTTGAAGAAGAGCTTGCTTCATTTGAAAAAGCTCGAGAAAAAGCCATAGCTCAACTTGGTGTCATAGCCCAAAAAACAGCAGAAAAGCTTGGCGAAGACAATGCTGCGCTTTTTGAAGTCCATCAAATGATGCTGGATGATTTAGACTATCGCGAAGCCATCACACACGAAATCATAACCAACAAAGCCAATGCCACTTATGCCGTAAGCCAAGCGGCCAAACAGTTCTCGCAAATGTTTGCAGAAATGGATGATGAATACATGAAGGCCAGAGCCTTGGATGTGGTGGATATTTCACGAAGGGTTATGGAAATTCTCTTAAATAAGCAAAGCTTAGACAGTCACGAAGGTTCTTACATTTATGCCGGTGTGGACTTTGTGCCAAGCGAAACCGCACAATTTGACAGAGAAAAAGTGCTCGGCATTGCCACAGCAGAAGGCAGTAAAAACTCGCACACTGCAATTTTTGCACGCACTTTGAGTTTGCCCGCCGTCATTGGTCTTAAAGAGTCATTAGATAGAAAATACAACAATTTGCTCTCTATTATTGATGGCGAAGAAGGGACAGTCATCATTGACCCCGATGAAAAAACGCTGGCACAGAAAAAAGAGCAACTGAAAGCGCAAAACGAAGAAAAGCAGCGACTTGAATCTTTCAGAGGCAAAAAAACTATTACCAAGTGCGGGCGTGAAATTAAATTATATGCCAATATTGGTTGCGTGGCTGATGTGGAAGCTGTGCTTGAAAATGATGCTGAAGGTATTGGACTTTTCAGAAGCGAGTTTCTCTACCTTGAGAGCAAGAACTATCCTTGCGAAGAAACTCAATATATAGCCTATAGTAGTGTGGCCAAAAAGATGGGCGATAAGCCTGTTATCATTCGTACCCTTGATATTGGTGCGGATAAGCAGGCGGATTATTTTAATTTACCCAAGGAAGAAAATCCTGCCATGGGTATGCGCGCCATACGAATTTGCCTTACCAGACCGGAAATCTTCAAAACACAATTACGCGCCATTTATCGTGCTGCTTGTCATGGCAATATTTATCTTATGTTGCCCATGATTATTTCGGTGGAGGAAGTGCGTCGTTCAAAGGCCATTATTGAAGAAGTCAAGGCTGAGCTTAGCAAAGCTAATATTCCTCATAAGGCTGATATTCCCGTGGGCATTATGATTGAAACGCCTGCTGCGGTAATGATCAGTGATTTGTTAGCTAAAGAGGTGGATTTCTTTAGCATGGGAACCAATGACCTCACCCAATACACCCTTGCTGTGGATAGGCAAAATGATAGTATTGCCGAATTTACCGACACACATCATGAAGCTATTTTACGAATGATTAAAATGGTTTGTGATAATGCTCATGCCAATGGTATTTGGGCCGGTATCTGCGGAGAACTTTCCTATGATACTAGATTGACAGAGTTTTTTAACGAAATTGGACTGGATGAGCTATCGGTAACCCCGTCAGCTGTTTTACCTTTAAGAGAAAAAATCTCTCAAAGTTAGTTTAATATAGCAGGCTGTTTAAAATGTTTTTTACAGCCTGCTATAAAGAAATAGGCGTTTCTTTCCGTTTTTGAAAGGTGCTGATATGGCTAAAACCAATGTCCCTAAGCATTTGTGCTGCTTCAGTAAAGGATGCTAAATAATCTTGTGTAGTGTGGGCATCGCTGCCTAGGGAAACTTTTTTTCCACCGCAAGCAAAATACAAGGAAAAAAGATAGTTAAGACCGTGGCTTTCATTGTGACGATAGAGAAAGCGGGTATTGAATTCAAGGCATTTGCCTTTATGGATAACAAGCTGAAAAAGTTCACAAAGCTTATTCTTATGTTTTTCAAGACATACGGGCGCCATATAGCGCAACAGAAAATCAATATGCCCTACAATATCATAACAAGAGCAATGGTTTAACATGTGAATATAAAGCTTCAAATAAGCAGCATACGCTTCGTCAGGGCTTTTGTCGTGTAAAAAAGCGGGGCTCGCACACTCGGCATATTCATCTTCATGCACAGACATAATGATAACGTCGAAATCTTGGGTAGCGACTATATGTTCAATGTCTTTAAGGCGTGAAAACTTATAGCCAAGTTCAATGCCTCGTAAAATTTGGATGGGATATTTTCTTTGTAAGTTTTGGCAGATGCTTTTTTGCAAGGCCAAATCCGGCAAGTCATCCTTACCAAGGGCAATGCAAGACAGGTCTAAGTGCTCGGTGCTCACAAAATGGGTTAAGCCGAACTCTTGCGCTTTTTGAAGGTAATTTTCAAACTTTTCTTCAGAGTCACTGGAAAGAAATGTATGTAAATGTTGGTCGTATATTTTCATAAAAACACCTTAAATTTTATGAAAAATGTACGCATTCACTTTTTTTTGTCAAGAAAAATATTACAAAAAAAGGTGCAAAACACTCTGTACAAGTATAAAATAATGCCTAATTGTAGGTAATACTTTGTTTGTAGCCAATAAGAGAAAGATTAAATGAAGGATTTGAGAGTATGAAAAAAAGGATTCAATTGTTTGGCCGCTTTTTAAGTGGCATGGTTATGCCAAATATTGGCGCTTTTATTGCGTGGGGACTTATTACAGCCCTTTTTATCCCTGTTGGTTGGATTCCGAACGAAGAACTTGCTGCCCTCGTGGGCCCAATGCTCACCTACTTATTACCAATACTTATTGGATTTGCCGGCGGTAAGGCTCTTCACGATGTCCGTGGCGGCGTCGTGGGTGCTGTGGCTACTTTTGGGGTTATTATGGGAGCGCCGTCCACCCCCATGTTGCTCGGTGCCATGATTGTGGGACCGCTTGGTGGCTGGGTTATACGCAGTTTTGACAAGGCCGTTGAAGGGAAGATTCCCGCCGGTTTTGAAATGCTTGTGAACAATTTTTCTTCTGGAATATTAGGTTCTTTACTTGCCATTCTTGCCTTTTATGCCATCGGCCCCATGGTGGAGGCCGGTACCAGCGGTTTAGGAGCTGGCGTAAGCTTTCTCGTTAATCATGGCTTGCTTCCTTTAACGTCCATTTTAGTTGAGCCTGCCAAGGTTCTCTTCCTTAATAATGCGATAAATCACGGTGTATTTACGCCACTGGGTGCCGAGCAGGTGACCGAGTTTGGTAAATCCATCTTCTTTATGATTGAATCTAACCCCGGACCCGGCCTAGGCTTACTCTTGGCCTATATGCTCGTAGGAAAGGGAACAGCAAAAAGTAGCGCTCCGGGTGCTGCCATTATTCACTTTTTCGGCGGAATTCACGAAATTTACTTCCCCTTTGTATTGATGAATCCTATTCTTATCGTCGCATTGATTGCCGGCGGCTCGGTGGGTGTTTTTACCATTGGTGCACTAGGTGGCGGACTTACAGGCCCTGCGGCTCCCGGAAGTATTTTTGCAGAACTCTTAATGACTCCGGCAGGTTCGTATTTTGCAAACGTTGCTGGTATTTCCTTGTCGGCGGTGGTGACATTTGTTCTGTCCATGATTTTGCTCAAAACTTTTGCTAAGGATGGCGAAGAAGGTGAAGATTCCATGGCGGAAGCAGCCGCAAGAATGCAAGACATGAAAGCTGATGCCAAGGGTACAGCTTCTGCAAGTGCACAAAACGAAACTGGCGGTGCAAGTACAGCGCAAGGTTCTAAACGCATTATCAAAAAAATTATTTTTGCTTGTGATGCAGGCATGGGTAGCTCTGCCATGGGCGCCACAAAATTACGTAAAAAATTGAGTACTGCCGGATTTGAAGGCGTTGAAGTTAAGCATTCACCCGTGAGCGAAATTCCTGCTGATGCTGATATTGTGGTAACGCATAAGCAGCTTGGCGAGCGTGCAGCTCAGGCCAATGCCACCGCTCACTTGGTGCTCATTAGCAATTTCTTAAACGCGCCGGAATATGACATTCTTTTGGCAGAGCTTAAGATGGAAGATGGAATAGTTTATAAAATATAACATAAGGAAAGTACGATGCTTACAGTAGAAAACATTGTTTTAGGTCAGGCTAAGGAATCAAAAGAAGAAG
>CAYJJP010000215.1:0-4396 GCA_964370525.1 uncultured Desulfovibrionaceae bacterium
TAATGTAAAAGAATATTTTTCAATGGCATTAAAAATAGCATGGATGGAGTTCAAGGCAATACCTGCTACAGCTTGGAGCAAGCAATTTGGCAATCGTTACCTCTTGCCCGGATTAAAACTTTCCATAGTCCATAATAATCAACTAACTTTACCCGGCATATCGCTCAAGTAGTGGAGGTAGTGATGGATGCAAAAACTTTACGAGCGATAAAAAAAGAGTGTCGGGAGCTTGCACATGAGCTAATGCTTTTAAAATACAGTCGTTATGATGAAATTTGGTGGACACGCATTCGCATAACGCAAGAATTGTATGCACATGGCAAAGATATCGTCTGTGAGATTAATCGCAAAATGCCAAATTTATTAACACATGACCGTCATTGCTCTCCATTGGATATTATAACTGAAGAATTTGGTTTTGAAACTCCTTCAGATCTTGTGGATTATCTTTTGGCGTATAGACCTCGGGGTGAATTGAAGCAAAGACTTTATGAACAAATATTAGAAGAACGTTTAGCGGAAATTCAATTTAATGAAGAAAATTTTCCTTTTTAGGTAGGTATTGTAATGATTTTAACATCTTATTTTAACAGTAAAGCGCCAAGAGAGCGCAAAGTATCCATAGCAAAATGGCCACCTCGTTACTGGCAAGGAGTACGAGCAAAGCTATTTGCTCCCAGTAACCCAAAAGCTGAAGACTGGGCTGCCGCGTACAGAAAAGACTTGGAAATCCGCTTTCCATCGGCGCAAAGCCTTGAGGAGTATTTAGCAAGTATTGAAGTAGAGGTAAAAAACCCCATTCTATGCTGCTATGAGGCGGATAAAAACGAATGCCATAGAAGTATATTAGCTGTTTTTGTTAAAGAAAAACTTGATGTTGATATATTTGAATGGGTAAGCAACGAGCCAAAACAAGGTTCCTTGCTCTAAAAAAGGTGGGGAAAGCCGATCTCGAACATCGGCTTTCCCCTAGGTGTGAGAGGGTATAATCCTCAAACAAACCGTGTTGAGATTATACCCTCTATTTCAAAAAAATCAAATGGAGGGAGTTACGAAAATCGTAACTTGGAAAATCCTACGATTTTGCGCATTTTTGGAGTGTGTATGTCAGAGAAAATGGAAGATTTAGTTGCTAAAAGTGCAAGTACAGATGTGCAAGTATTACTTACAGCCAAAGAAAATGCTAAACGTGCCGCTTTGGATGATCCATCACCGACAAATTTAACTGCGCTTGATCGTGCCTCCAAAATGCTGGAGGGTGCCATGCAAGCAACAAAAACACTAAAATCACTTAAGGAAGTTCTTGCTTATATTCAAGAAAACGGGCGCAAGCTTGGGCAAACAAAGCTCTATGAAGACAAGAACGCCGGACGGTTGAAACAACAAAAGGACGGAACATTCAAGCTTCGTGATGTGGAGAGGTATATGCAATCCTTACCCACGTCGGGGACATCTGATGCCGTTGCCGAAAAGGCAGCGGACAGGCGCAAACGCAAAGAGGAAGAGGAAATCAGGCGCATCAAAGCCGCTGCCGACAAAGACGAGTTTGCCCTTGCTGTACAAAAAGGAAAATTTATAGCCAAGGATCAAGTACATTTGACCTTGGCAGCACGGGCGGTGACGCTGTCCACCGGCATTCGCACCGCCTTTGAAGCGCACGGGCTTGAAATTGTCAGCCTTGTGGACGGCAATCCCAAGAAAATGAATGCGTTTTTTGAGCGAGTGAATAGGCTTTTGGATGAGGCTTTTAACGAATATAGCAAAGAAATGGATTATGAGGTGGTTTTTACAATTGATATAGAGGGTAATTGAGTATGATTAAATTAAAAAAGGGTATGATTGTAATGACTAAGCGCGGAAAGGTTCGACTTGACAATCGAAATGGTGGTAGCAATAGCTGGATGTGGTGCGCAACGCCCATCATAAATGGAAAGGCACGCCGTAATTCTTTTCGGCTTGTGACCAATGAGGATGTCATTGCCATTAAGGACGGGGATGATTTTCGCACTCTCTTACCCGGAATGCTACCGTCGGAGCGTCCGCAGTGATACGTCAGCCGCTTGTGTCACTTGAGGCCAAGAAAAAAAAAGAGGTCGTAACTGATATTCCTGCTTGGATGTCTGAGGAAGTGGCAGCTTCCGTGCGTACATATCTGGCGGCCTCGTCTTCTCCCATTCGTTTTACATTTTCGCGTGGGGAAAGAAAAATTATGCGTAAGCGTCTGCCCATCCGTGTCAGCGAGTGGGCAGAACGCCATCGCATTCTTGAAATGTCCAGCATTCCCGGACGTTGGAAAAACATTTTTACGCCTTATCTTACGGGCATAATGGATGCTGCCGGAAGCAATGGCGTTGAAACGGTGATAATATGTAAATCACCGCAAACAGGAGGCTCCGAAGCCGGGCACAATCTTGTGGGCTGGTGCATTGACCGTTCTCCGGGGCCGATTATGTACGTTTTTCCCGATGAAATCACCGCTCGTGAAAATGCCAAAGACCGTATTATTCCCATGATTGTAGGTTCCAAGCGTCTGAAAGAATACATGACCGGCTACGGTGACGATGCGTCATCTTTACGCATAAATTTGGCGCACATGCCCATTTATCTTGGTTGGTCTGGCTCGGTGTCTAGGCTTGGTAACAAACCCATCCGCACGCTGATTTTAGATGAACTTGACAAATATAAAAATCCCAAAAATGAAGCCACCAGCGAGATTTTAGCTGAAAAACGCACTACAACTTGGGGAGCACGGCGACATATTTTTAAGATTTCCACGCCCACCACTGAAGCCGGTGCAATCTGGACGGCGTTTAATGTGGAAGCCGGTGCACGTTTTGACTATTATGTGCGCTGCCCCCATTGTAATACTTTACAACTCATGCTTTTTGAAAATATCAGCTGGCCAAATAAAGACAGCGACAAAGAACCTAAAAGCGAAGAAGTTCTTACCAAGCGTCAAGCCGTGTATCCGTGCAAGAATTGCGGTGCGGTTTGGGACGATGCGGATCGTGATCGGGCTGTACGCCGCGGAGAGTGGAGGGAAAGAAACAGTGGCCTTGACCTCATGGCGCATTTGAATGTGCATAAGACCGTAAAAGTCGGCTTTCATATTCCGGCTTGGATTTCATATTTTGTCAGCCTTTCGGAAGTGGCGGCGGCAGCTTTAAAATACAAAGAAAGTGGCAAAATTGATGACCTTAAAAATTTACAAAATCAATATAAAGCCGAACCTTGGTATCAAGAATACAGTCACCGTGATGAAGATGCCATTTTAACACTGTGCGATGACCGGCCTCGCGGCATAATCCCCGGCTCGATAGACGGTAAACCTCGTGTGGCTTGTCTGCTTGCCGGTGTGGATACGCAAGGCGCCAATGAGCAAAAAGGCTATTTCCGTTATGTTATCAGGGCTTTTGGTTATGGTGACCATGAAGAAAGCTGGCTTGTGCAAGCCGGTATGGTACCGTCATTTTCTGCCCTCGATGAGCTTTTGTGGAAGAGCGTTTACCGTGACGCAAGCGGCGCTGAATACCGCGTGGCGCACTGTATGATTGACGCCATGGGCTTGCGCACCAAAGCTGTATATTCTTGGGCTATTAAAAATCGTGGGCGTGTCTTTCCTTGGCAGGGAGTGCGTTCATTGTCGCAGCCTTACAACATGTCTTTGCAGGAATATTTTCCGGACACGCAGGGCAGAAAAGTTAAAATTGAAGGCGGGTTGAATTTATGGCGTTGTGATACCACATTTTTCAAGTCGGACTTAAGCCGCAAGCTCTCCATTGCTCCCGATGATCCCGGCGCCTTTCATTTGCACAGCAATGAGCAAGGCGAACTCAGTGCATATGCCAAGGAAATGTGCGTTGAGGTGTGGGACGATGAAAAAATGGCGTGGCTTAATCCACACAAGAAAGCCAACCACGCTTGGGACTGCGAAGTTATGGCACTGGCTCTGGCCTATATTCTGAACGTGCGCCACATACCGCTTCCGAGCGGCGAAAGTAATAGTAATAAATCAAAAAAGAATACGGGGCAAAGGAAAGGACAAAGGAATCAATATTTACAGAATATTGGGAGGTAGGATATGGATTTGAGGGATAGATTGAACTGGCAGCAGGCATGTACGGTTTTGGGGTGCAGTAAGTCAACTTTGTATAGGCTTGTGGCTGAGGGTTTTATTAAAACGTATGGTGTAGGTAATAGAAATCGTTGGTATAGCCGTGGGGAGTGCTTGGCTTATATTGAGAAAAAATATTCTGAAGTATAATTTTGGATTTTTTCTTTCATTAAAAAGTCAATAGGTATTGACTTATATTCAAAAGTGATTAGCTCTTAACGATGGATAACAATATAAGGGGAGGTAATTCTATGCAAAAGGACATGCATTATTATGGTACTT
>CAYJJP010000216.1:0-4394 GCA_964370525.1 uncultured Desulfovibrionaceae bacterium
GTCTGGGGGAAGAACCTTTTGTTCACAAAAGGTTTTCCTCCAGAAAAATAATTAATCAGTATATCCATAGAAATAAAAAAAAATGTACATTATTTCACTTGACCCTGTGTGCCAAGCAAGGTAATTTTCTAACCGGCAAAGGACAAGATAGAGGGTAAAGGATAATGTCAAAATTATCAATGGTATATTGCCTTTTTTATCTAATTTTGCAAAATACCTATTCATTGGAGTTTATATGTTAAAAAAATCTATTTCTTCTGTTTTTTTTCTGTTTTTATTGGCTGGCGCATACATATGCACCCCTTTCGGCGTTGTCGAAACTAAAGCGTCTGAAGATGAGCGTACGCTGTCTTTACCGGCTCCCGACAAAAAAGGTGGCATGCCACTTATGCAAGCTATCGAAAAAAGAAGAAGCATACGCTCTTTAAGCGATGCCAAGTTATCCGACCAAGAACTTTCCAATTTACTTTGGGCTACTTACGGTGTGAGCCATGAAAGTGGAAAACGCACCATTCCCACTGCCAAAAATCAACAAAAAATGAAATTATATGTTGGCATGAATGGCTTTTTGTGGATTTACGACTCAGAAGCACACGCCATCCATAAAATAAGCCCGGCAGATCTCCAAGGCATCAGTAAAGGCAGCGTTCTTTTGATTATGGCTGATGAGAGCGGTGACGACAAGTCTAATCTTTACGGAAGTTTACATGCTGGCTCTGCCTATCAAAACGCAGGACTTTATTGCGCTTCAGCCGGTCTTGGAAATGTTGTGCACATTGGCGGCGCCGATAAAATTCAAGAAATGCTTGCTCCCTTTTTACCAAGCAAGTACACCGTGCGCATTTTGCAATCTGTAGGTAAAATTAAATAAATATTTCCAATTCCTTGAATGCATAGATGCACATATCTTTAAAATGAGTTGAGTACGACGTTAGGTTGTGAACGCAATAGAGTACACTAGTACAAAAAAGCGAATTCATTTCAAATTTGGAATGATAGCTATTTTGCGCTTGCAAAATGGTGCGTGTATGTGTAAAATACTGTTCATTAAAGGAAGAGGACTAGGCACAAGTTGCCATAAAGACTTTGTTTTTCTAAATTATTAATATATTGAAGGTATGTGGAGGACGCAGAATGGCAGCAGAAATTTTAAATTGGCAAGATGGCGTGGCTCGTGTTGTAAATAACCGTGGGTTGTATGCAAAACTATTGGGACGTTTTGCAGACAGTATTGGCGATGCCCCTACAAAAATTGCTGAAGCTGTGGCCGCCGGAAATATGGAAGATGCACAGATGCAAGCGCATACTGTTAAGGGTACAGCCGCTAACTTGGGCGCAGAGGCTTTGGCAGAAGCAGGAAAAGATCTTGAAACTGCCATAAAAGACGGCGTTGGAATCGAACCTGCCATAGAAGAACTGCGTAAAGTTCTTGAACAAACACTTGAAGTTATGAAAGCTTTTGAAGCATAGTAGCTCTAAAGCTTAATAACCAGCTTTTGTAGTAACATAAAAGCCTCTCATGACAGCAACGTAAGCTATGAGAGGTTTTTTATTTAAGGAGACATTAACTAATTTTTTTGGGAAAAACTTTTTATTAACAAAAGACCCTTTCTTAGTTCAGCGTTGTTCTTGTTTTGCGTAAAGATCGTAAGTTCGCTAGCGTAAACGCCTGCCTTGGCTTTTGGGGCAGCCTTTCCCCTCAGAAGGAATTGCTCAGCTTTTCCTTTAAAATAATAATTTCACAAATTTTTTCGACTGTCAGCGTATTGACACTTTTTAATTTTTGAATAATACTGTAGCTCTACGCAATTCAGCTATGGTCATGTTATGCACACAAGTGATTTCCTTAACGACTGATGTTAGGCTCAAGACATAATTTTGACGTGGAATTAAGCGTATATACATACGAAATATTATTTAAGATTTTGATATGTAAGCAAAAGGAAAAAGTATGGACCTGCAAAACAGTGGAATCATAGGGCAAAGCGGTAGTCTTGGGCAAGTGTTCCGAATGCTCAAAAAAGTTGCCCCATCTGACAGCACAGTGCTTGTAACCGGGGAATCCGGAACAGGGAAGGAGCTCTTGGTTCGTGCTTTGCATAGTTTTAGCGAACGAGCAGACAAGCCCTTTGTGCCCATCAATTGTGGTGCAATTCCAAGAGAATTATTGGAATCTGAACTTTTTGGCCATGAAAAAGGGGCTTTTACCCACGCAATTCGCACTCGACTTGGCAGATTTGAAATGGCTGATGGCGGTACCATTTTTCTTGATGAAATCGGCGAAATGGATTTAAGTCTACAAGTCAAAATTCTGCGTGTCCTGCAAGAAAAAGAAATAGAAAGAGTTGGGGGAGCCGGTGTCAAAAAAGTGGATGTGCGCATTGTGGCAGCTACTAACCGAGACTTGGAAGACGAAGTAGCACAAGGCAGATTTCGTGAAGATTTATATTACAGGCTCAACGTAATTCCCTTACATTTACCGCCCTTGCGAGAAAGAGTTGGAGATGTATTGCTCTTAGTTCGCCATTTTTTACACCGCTTTTGTCAGAAAAAGAAAAGAGCAACGCTGTCACTGTCTGAGCTAACAGCGCGTGTGCTTATGGCCTATTCTTGGCCGGGAAATGTTCGCGAATTAGAAAATTTCATGGAAAGACTCAGTATTTTAGCCGATGGGCCTAAAGTAGAAGTTGAGGATTTACCACAAAAAATTTTAGATTCAGTGGGTCCACTTGAAGATTTACCACCGCTTTCTGACGAAATACTACAAAACTCTCAGCTCCGCTCTGAGGAAATTGCAGACTTTAGCGAGGGATCGCCCAAAAACCATGAAAATGTGCACAATTGTGCGGTAGAATCCAATGCGTATGAATCGAATTCATTAACAAATCAAACTTTTATATGGCCAAAACTTGCTGATTTAAACAAACATAATATGGGGCTCAAAGAGTTTTTAGAGTGCATTGAGGATCGTTTGCTTGATGAAGCCATGGAACAAGCGGCAGGTGTAAAAAATCAAGCTGCTGAAATATTAGGAGTAAAACGAACGACACTCATTGAAAAACTCAAAAAAAAGGGACAAGCATAAATAATTGACTTGGAATAAAAATTGCAAAAAGATAAAACAATGCTACTAAAAACTTTTGCCGTGCTACGGTTTCTTTCGAGAGCGCATACAAAGCTCGTTATTACAGGGATATTGATAGTATCTTTGTGTGTGGGTGTGTTGTCTGAAGTTTTTGCCGCGTCAGAAAATAATTCCCAGCAAAATGCCAACAACTCAGCGGCCGATCCCTCACAAACACGGCAAAGCGAAGTTGTAAGCCCGCAAGAAATAAAATCCACAGTCAATAAGCGTGGTCCGGAATATTGGCCGGAAGATGCTGCCATATCTACAGAGCTTACAAGCCCGACCTCGCAAAATGCGGCAAGTGCAAATAAGGAAACAAGCACCGGCACTGCAACCGACCAAGAAAAAGCTCAAACAAATGATATGTCTGTTACCAAGCCTGTGGAGTCTGCAGAAAAGCCCGAAACTCCAAAGACAGAAGGTGAAAAAACACCTGAAGCCACAACGGCGCAAAGACCTGTCATTTATGTGGACGAAGAAGGCAATGAAATTCCAAAGCCTCCTGTGCCCGAAGAGCTTTTCCAACAAGTTGTGCAATTAATGCAAGATGCTAAATATAGCCAAGCTCTACCTATCTTAGAGCAATTGCGCGGCATGCATAGCATTGACCCTCAAATGCGCGAGCAAGTACTCTATTATCGTAGCGATGCCATTGCAGCCCTACACGAAGGCAAGCCTCAGGAAGGTTTTGACGCAATCGTGTCTTCAACCGAGGAAGCATTGAATGCTAATTTGCGTTCGTCACGAGTACCTGACGCTTTGTATCGCCTTGGGCTTGCTAACTTAAATGTTGGAAACCTTGTGGAAGCAGAAGGATACTTCCGAGCTTTAAAGCGCCGTTTCCCCTATGATAACAATGTTCCGGCTGCCTTTTACCAGCTTGGTATGGCACAGCTTGATAAAAAACTTTTTGCCGAAGCTGAAGAAAATTTCCGTGCCATTTTACAAGAATATCCGGACTCATCGGCTGTAAAGCAGTCCACTATGGCACTTGTGCGTGCTCTCGTTGGGCTTGAAAAATATAAAGATGCCTTGGTCTATGCAGACTTTGCCGACAAACGCTGGGCGCGTCAATATATTGAAGACCCCAAGTATTTAGAATCACTTGCTATGCTTGATTATAGCGCAGGAAATAAACCGCTGGCTTTACAAAAATTCTGGCTTTTGTATAACCTTATGCCCACAGCCGAGGACAGCTCTGATGTTTTGGCGCGCATTGGGGATTTATACCTTGAATTAGAACAACTTGAGCCGGCTATGGAAGTTT